>NZ_JACJOZ010000045.1:0-36328 GCF_014695795.1 Phormidium sp. FACHB-592 | reverse complement strand
GGCTTGGTAATATAGTCCACAGCACCAAAGGCAAAGCCTTTCTCCTTACTAGCAGCATCGGAGAGCGCAGTCATAAAGATGATCGGAATGCTAGCGGTAGTGGGATCTGCCTTAAGCCGTTGGCAAGTTTCAAAGCCGTCAATGCCTGGCATCTGCACATCCAGTAAGACTAAATCGGGAGGGTGAGCTTGGATGCGCTTTAGAGCGCGGTCGCCGTTGATCGCGGTGGCGACTTCATATCCCACATCACCTAAGGTTTCACAAATTACTTCTAAGTTCGCAGGGGTGTCGTCCACCACCAGAATTAAGGCAGCACTAGACATGAGCTTTCTCCTCGCTTAAGTACTGTTGCAGCAACGCTTCAATCTCTTCAGCTTTAAATTGCTTAGCAAGCTGAAGCACCTGTGCGGCAAAACCAGCGTAGTGATGGTTGGAGTGAACTAGCTGCTCTATGTGTTCCCGCAACCGTTTTAAGTTACCTTTCTGGGCCAGGTCTAGTAGCGTTTTTAACTCGACTGCGGAGGGCAGCATCGTTCCTTCTGAAGGTTGCGAGGCAGTCGCTGGAGCTAATTGAGAGTCGCTTGCAGCGGTCATTTCATAGATCCACTTCAGGTTTAAGTGAATAGCTAAAAGTTTAAACAATTCACTAAACTCGACCGGCTTGGCTAAGAAATCATCTCCCCCGACGTCTAAACTCATCTGCTGGTCAGCTTGGGCGACTGAGGCAGAAGAAACAATGATCTTCTGGTGTTGTAAAGCAGCATCACCACGAACCTGCTTGAGCAGTTCAAAGCCGTTCATGACGGGCATCGCCAAGTCTGTAATCACCAAGTCTGGTTGAGACTGGCGAATTTTTTCCAAGCCTCTTTGACCATTTTCAGCCTCAGTCAGTTGGAAGCCGAGTGGCTCTAACAAGTTGACGAGAACGGCTCGGTTTTCCCACCGATCGTCCACCACTAGAATGCTACGTCGTTGTCCTTCACTGGAACCGTCGCTGCCAGAGCACTTACGAGCGCTAGCGGACGAGCAGAGGTATTAAACACTCATCCGTGATGTACTCTGGCAGTCTGTCGAACAACTGATGGGATTAGGTGGGGCACGATCGCTGCCTCTAGCACTGTGGCGATTCTGTGCTAGAGCGGCGACATCAATGCCCCCTCAGCAGCATGGCTTGTCTCAGACAGAGCTTCGAGCAACTGTTGAGGCGATCGCGCAGCAGGAAGAGCGGTGTGCCCTCACTGGGCAAAGGATTCATCCACAACAACCGATGTAGTTAAGGCTGACCACTACTGACGTAATCATGCCTCTGAGTCAGGAGGCGATTGTTTAATTTTGTGCTCGCAAAAGGGTAGTACAGAGATCATTTTGCCCGTTTTCAAAGGGTGTAAGCTCGATGCTCGCGTGGCACTTCTGCTCCCCTTGGGCAATGAACCAAGGCGATTGCCTCATCTGTCCTTATCCAAGGTTAATATGCAGAGACCGCGCAGCCTAAGATCCTGGTTTGGGTGTTTAGACGGCGAGTGTCTGAAACACTCGAATCAGGGCAAAGAGACTGCGAGCATCCGCCTCTATCCCTCCTTTAGAGTCGATAGAGGGACGGAGTCTGTCTCATTAAGAGTGAGCCTGCTGTACGCTACATTGTTTCAGCAGCAGCACTTAATAATCCTCAACATGACTGAACACAGCGCATGGCGAATTGCGTTAGCTCACAAAATCGCTCCTGCTTTCACAGCACATCCCAAAGTTGAAGCGTGTTTTGTCTTTGGCTCGGCAGCGTTAGGGCTTTCAGACCAGTATTCAGACCTTGAATTAGCCTTTATCTGGTCACAACTGCCGTCCGTCGAAGAATTACGAGCCACAGCGCAAAGTGTTGGTGTCAAAGGGTGGGAAATTGAGCCCTATGAAGAAGCGAAACAAGCATGGTTGGAGCAGTTCTACCTATACGACATGAAAGTCGAAGCGGGTCATTGGGCGCGAAAGACAATGGACAGCATCGTGACTGATGTTGTTGAGCGTTACGATGTGTCGCAAAACGGTCTGTTGTTTGAGAAGCAGGTCACAGTGTCTCATCTTCAACGCGCTATTGTTCTTTATGGCAAAGACCACATCCAACATTGGCAAAAGCGGCTTTCTCCTTATCCTGAAGCACTGGCTGTGGCGATGGTGCAGAAGCATCTGAAATTTCGTCCGTTTGATGGGCAATACATCCTAACCAAGCGCCTTGAGATCCCGATGCTGAATGAAAACAACTGCGCCATCACACGATGGCTGCTCAATATGCTGTTCGCACTAAATCGTGTTTATCATCCCGGTTTCAAATGGACACGTTACTTTGTTGCAGAAATGAACCTTAAGCCGCCTGAGTTTTTTGCCCGGTTGGAGTGCGTTTTTCAATCTGATGCTGCAAGCGGAACCCCTGAGTTGCGACGACTCGTGGAGGAAACGTTCGACCTTGTAGAGCAGTGCTTACCGCAAGTTGACCTCAAGCAGCAGCGTGAAACGTTTCATCGGCTTTATCCGAAGTGGGAGTTGCCTGTTGATCGTTAACTTAGTGTCCATCAAAAACAGGCTAACAATCCCGTTGCACACTGACCGTATGAAGTCTCTTCGTTGAGTTCGAGAGGTTATTTGCGGCGGATGAACAGGGGCGTTAGCGCTTGTAACATTGCCGAAAATGCTTTTAAGTCGGCAATGTTTTTCTCTCCATCCCATTCCTAGCAGAGTTTTTCGTTGTACTACAAGCGATGGCTTAACCCCTCTATACGCTGTATTGATCAAATCGTAGACATTCGCTACGGGTGAAAGCATTGATTGATTTTTAAGCAAAACGATTTGGCAATTTAAGAGCACAGGAATCGATGTCATCCCTCTGCTGTCTACCTGGAGAGATTCGGTTCCATAACGTTAGGAAAGCTTTCAAAGTTACGTCGCACCCAGTCCATACCCACTTCATTGTTGAGTTTAATTTTCTGAGGTGTATTGGGGTAAAGCTTGCCTAGAATGTCTGCATCTTGATCGACCACAACTTTGCCAAACTTGAGATAGCTGTTGCCAAAGAGCTTAAAGGCTGGATGTTTTGCCTGACCAAACAGCAAAATGTAAGTGCGGGTGCGATGCTCAGCTTCTGGTATGAAGAAATGACACTGGGCAGCTTTACCCAACGGCATTTCACCATGAAAAATGATCAGCGATGGAAAGTAGTTTTCCAGATGCGCTTTGATGGTGCTGGGCAACAGCATTAAATCAGGTTTTCTCAACTTCTCGCTCAGGCTGTAGGGCGCAGTCGGCATGTCATAGAAGGCATGGGAATGATGCCCCTCGTCAACAAACTGGTGAAACTCGACCTCGGTAATGCGAAACAAGTCTCGATGGGTACCATTTTGATGATTGTAGTCATGCATGTTCAGCAGCATGGTCAGCAGATCCGTCTCAATGCTGCGCTCGCCCGTATGCCCAACAAAATAGTATTGCTCTGCAAGCTCATTCAATACCGTCGGAATGGCGATCTTCGGCTCATAGCCGCCATACGACCAGATGAAATCACCTTGAATGACTAGCTCTAAAGGTTTCAATTGAGGTAAGGTTTTCTTGCCTGATCCAGGTAAGACCGTGCAGCCTGCGGCATCAAACTGCAACGCATGAAAGGGACAGACAACTGCACTTGTCCCATCGCTTTGGGCTTCACACCAGCCCTCTGATAGCATCGCGCCCATGTGAGCGCAGGCATTGGGCAGGGCATGAATCGCTCCGGCAGCATCCTTCCACAGCACGTAATCACTGCCGTAGAGGGAAACTTTCCGAGGTTGATTCACGTTCAGCATTGACTGATGCGCCAATAGCCAAGGCGCACCAGGAAGCATTGACTGCATGATGTTCTCCCTTCAAGATAGAATTGTGAAAGATTCGTCGTGTTTTTAAGATATGACAGAACATTCACGTTCGTCAAGCAGCCGAGCATCAAGCTTGCGCCGTCAACCCAAACAGCAACGGGGCAAAGCACGCGTCGAAAAAATCCTGGATGCCGCCGCCGCAGTCTTTGATGAAGTGGGCTACGAAGCGGCGACGACCCATCTCATCGCTGCTAAAGCGGGAACAGCGATCGGCTCTCTCTATCAGTTTTTTCCCGATAAAGCTGCCATTTTCAAGGCGATGGAGTTGCGCCACACCGAGCGGGTGAAGGCGATGTGGGCACAGGTAGACATCCCCACCATTGCTCAGTTACCGCTCCGCCAAATGATCCATGTGCTGGTCATGGCTGTAGCGGCGTTATTTGAGCAACCCGTATCACGGGTCATGTTTGTGCAGTTTTATCTAGCGCGCGAGCTTTTCCAGGCGATCGATGAAAGTATGACACAAGAAGCGATTGACTTCCTGGCGAGCATTTTGCAGCAACGCCAGCCTGCCCTTACCGAGGAACAGTACAGCCTGCTGGCAGAAGTGTGTGTACATAGCAGCAACGCGGTGATGCTGGCAGCGCTTCGCAGCCCTGATCCAGCGCACCACGAACAGTTGACTCAGCAGATTGAGGACTTGCTAGTGTCCTATTTGGAACCACACCTGGGAGATCATCCGTCGCATGATGTAATGAAAGTAATGATGTGCCCTCACTGTCGATCACAGCAGTTATCGAAAAACGGGTATCGCCGGGACAAGCAGTGCTACCGCTGCAAAGATTGCGGGAAGCAGTTTGTAGGGGGTGGGCGATCGCTGAGACAGTAAAGCTGTTGGAGCAACCCTCCCGAGAAAAATCCCAAGCACAAAATGGTTTACTGCGCTGACGGGAACTGTTCATTATTACGGCGCACCCAGTCCATCCCAACTTCGTTATTCAGCCTGATGCGCTGAGTTGTATAGGGATAGATCCGGCTCAAAATCCTGGCATCTTGCTCTACCACCACATCAATTAACTTCAGTAGATTGCGTTTCAGCAGATGCGCGATGGGTAAATGTGCCTGCATGTACAGCAACACGAAAACATGTGATCGATTGGCAAATTCTGGCAGATAAAAGTGGCATTCCTTCAAACTCAGAATTTTGTTGTCACCATGCATCACACCCATAAAGGGGAAGTAGTTCTCCAGATGAGCTTCTAAAACCTTCGGTAGCGCCAGTTGCGCTGGATTTCTTAAGATCTCGCGCAGCGTCGGTTGTTTTCTCGGTTGCGCCAGGTAAGCGTGGGAGTGCAAACCCTCATCAATAAATTGCTTGACTCGAACTTCTTCAATTTAAAAGAGTTCTCGGTGCGTGCCATTTTGATGGTTATAGTCGTGCATATTCAGCAGTAGGCTCAGAATATCCGTAGGCATGCTGCGCTCACCAGTCACGCCAATGAACTCATACTCGGCTGCGATCGCATTCATTAGCTCTGGAATAGGCACCTTTGGCTCATAGCCTCCATACGTCCAGATTAAATCGCCTTGAATGACCAATTCCAGCGGTGGCAGCAAAGCTTTCGTCTGTTTGGATGAGCCTGGTAAGATCGTGCGACCTTGGCGATCAAACTCCAGCGCATGAAAGGGGCAGGCAATCGCACTACTCCCTTCGGGTTGCGTCACACACCAACCTTCTGAGAGCATCGCGCCCATATGCGGGCAAGCATTCGGTAAAGCAGCGATCGTGCCCTGCGGGTCTTGCCAGAGCACGTAATCCTGACCAAGCAGAGCGAACTTTTGGGGCTGATTAGGTTTGAGCATCGCACGATGTGCCAGCAGCCAGGGGGAACCTTGCAAGTGCTCCATAACGCTCTAAATTTAACTTACTAATTAATTAGTAAGTTTACCAACTGCCTGCTCTTCCGTCAATCTACGGATGAAAGGATAGGCTAAGATGGCTCTTGAGAACTCAATGATGGCTTGAGGTGTGGTCGGTCGATCGAGTAAACGAGCAGCAAAAGCAGTCCGGCTCGTGCGAGATGCACAAGCAACCCAGCAGCAAATTCTCGATGCTGCTGAGCAGGAGTTTGCCCGGAACGGCTTGAAGGGGGCACGGATGAGTGCGATCGCCACAGGTGCTCAGGTGACTTCTGCAACGCTGCACTACTACTTTGAGAATAAAGAAAATCTCTACAAAGCCGTTCTCCAACGTCCGGTCAATGAGGTGCAGGCGATCCTGGTACAACAAAACTTTGATGCCTTAGCTCCTGAAGCTGCCTTAAAGCAAATGATTCGGATCGCCATTGCCAATGAAGCTGCTAATCCTCAACGCCAAATGCTGTGGTTTCAAGAAGCCAGTCAAAATCAAGGCGCTTATTTCAAGGAGTGTCATGTTTTAGCCCTGCACAAACATTTATTAAAAGTTCTCGAACGGGGCATGGCAGAAGGCACTTTTCGTCCGCTCAAACCCTTTCTGGCACTGACACACATCTTGAGCGTCTGCCTGTTTTACTTCACCGTCCATGAAAACTGGAAACACCTGACTCCAGAGGTCGATCGCCTCACCTCCGAAATGATCGAAGAACATACAGAGGCAGCGATCACGTTTATCTTGGCAGGCATCAGGCGCTGATGGTTGCTCAGCAGCACTATGGTTCACTGTTGCCACCGCCAGAACTTCACCTTTAACCCATCACGAGGACGGGAGAACGGCAGCACCACTCGCTCCAGATTCTGCCCAGGCAAAAGTTCCCAATCATAGTCACGGATTAACAGCATGGCAAACAGCTTCATTTCTAGTTGGACAAACTCTTTGCCTAAACATTCTTGAATACCGCCACCAAATGGGATATGACTGAACACTTTTTTGTCTTCAGCCTGATCAGCGTATGAAATGACATTGACATTGGCGGGTGAGGACAGCATATCTAGGTTGTCTGTGAGCGTTCAAAGCTAATCACGTCAAAACTCACTTAAGAAATAAACTTAGGGCACGACGGACATAAGCTTTCCAAGATTCAACAGGCGGGAAGATCAAGGCGTAGAGCATGATGCTGCTCATCACGTCAAAAACCAAACCTGCATCTAAATCTATTGGAACTTCGTTTCTTGCTTTTGCCCGCTCGATGACAATAGCGAAGGATTGTCGTCGGGGGTATAGATATTTTTTCCAGTAGATTTGAGCGAACCCAGAATTGCCTGATGCACTGCTAATAATCATGGCAACAGTCTGTCGTCCAAGAGGAGTGAGAGTTATTTGTGCAGCATTTTCAATGAGTGTATCCATATCACTCCAAAGGTTTCCTGTATCGGGAATTAATACCTCTTCTCTAATACTTTCAATCGCATCAGCAACTAGTTCATCTTTACTGCTGTAACGCCGATAGATGGTTGTCTTACCCACTCCAGCACGAGAGGCGATTGCCTCAATACTCATTGCCTCAAAGCCGATTTCTGACAACAGTTCCAGCGTGGCTTTCAGCATTGCCTGGTGAGATGCTGTGCTGCGAGGTCTTCCTGGTGATTTCTTCCTAGCATCGTTCATGGATGCTATTATAGTTTACGATACCGTACCGTATCGAAATACTATGCCCCAAAAACCTCTTTACATGGACAAGCACAGTACTCAAACCTTGCGAGAAGGTCTAGCGGAGTATTATGCTCTCAATCCACACGTTACTGATCCAGCGACACAACCTTCAGACTTCGGCAAGATCCTACGAGCGCACGATGTAGGGCATGTGATTTACGGCTGTGACACAGGAATGTACGATGAGCTAAAAATTCTGCCGCTATTTTGGTGGACGAGTGAATGTACGTTTCAAACTTACTTGAAGATGAAAAACTCCCCTGCTGTTGATGTAATGTACGAGGACATGATCAGGAAAAAGGGGGCGTTCTGGCTGTACGGAGCAACTTTGAGGGTACTTCCTGGGGTAATTTTAGAATTAATTCCAGTTTGGTTTAAGACTCGCAAGCGTCAAAAACTGCTGCCATTTCTTGAGTTTGAACCGTTACTTGATCGGTCTCTTTTGGCTATCCGTCAAGAATTTAATCTGTTGCCTTTTATAAAATAAGTTTTGAGTGTGCGTCAGCCGCCCAACACTTCATGGCAGCGGACGGTCGAAAGCCCCTGATGCTGAGTTCGAGGTTGTCTGCCGCCGCTGCATTTTGCCGTTGTGCCGCTCATATTTCGGGTTGCGGCGGCAGTCTAAAGGCTAATTGTCGAAGTTCAACTGGATGGAAGTTAAGGGGTAAGAAGATCGCATCCTCTAAGTCTCAAACTGCAAGTCCCTTCATCACGACATCAACTAATTCATCAACAAAGTTGTGAATGAGCAAAAAATATGGCGCAATTCGTAAATCAATGGCGCAATCGGTCAACGCGACTCTAAATAAGCATTCCAGCTTCTAACAGCTTGGGATGAACTGTGTCTAAGCAGCAGTAACTAGAAGTAGGCTAGAAGCTTGAAACATTTGTGGACTCTGGTTTCGAAAGACTATGCCACTCATTTGCAAATTGTGCCATATTTTTTGCTCATTCACAGCTGCTCTAACAACAACTGCCTGAAAGGCTTAACTCCGACCGATTATCCAACAGGATTACCTGAACCAGCACCTTCCGCATAACGTTCCGCTTCACCCGCCGCTGGTAACCTTTCGTTCTCAAGCAACTATCTTGATACGGTCGGTGTGCAAACGGATTGTTATACCATCGCTGCTACAGGACGGCTCATCACATAAACTGCATGAATTTTATTGCCAAATTGTCGAGGTTCTGTCTTGCGGATAACCTCAAATCCCAAGCTTTTCCAAAACTGTAAGCCTAACTCATTGACTTCAATCACAGACAGTGATACTTGCTTGACTCCCTGTGCTGAGACCCAATTTTCAAACGCCTGATAAAACTCTGAACCTAATCCTTGCCCTCGTTGCTGGGGACTCAACATCATCAACCCTAACCACCATGTTTGATTATCTGGGTAGTGTCGAATCGATTCAATCATCCCGATCAACTCATGCTTTGGATCGAACAACCCCACAATGTATTTGTCCTCTGTCGTTTTTCCATCTGGCACAGCATCAAATTCCTCACGTGCTGCCGTCGGTGAAGGCGGTTGACCATCGGTTAGAAGAGCAAACTCCGTGCATTGTTCGTAGAGGCTTTGCAGCACTGCCGCATCCCCAATTTTGAGGAGCTTTACCGAGTAACCAGGAAGATTTGAAGCAAAACCTGCTAACTCATTCAGCTTATTAGACATTGCTACGTTTTCTCTCTTCTCGTTGACGTTGTACCTCAGCCAAAACATCACGGGGATGAACGGTGCTGGCTTCTGACTCTAAGACCAATGCTATTACTGCTTCATTCGTCCAGTAGGAGGAGCCGGATGGATTTCTGAGGAGAAATTTCAGGTCAATTAGATAACGCCGTACCGTGACATGATCTAAGCCAGTTGGACATGTAAATCCTTTCAGCCAGTTCACAAGGTGATCATTAACCTCTTTCTCAGAGTATTCTTGCTTTGCGTTAAAACTCGATGCTGCTAACGCCATAAGCAACTCAGTATCAGAGAACTTCTTGGGTAAATGGTCGATCGGTCCACTACTTAGTAACCTCCCCAGTACCTTTATCACCTGATCTCTTCCGATCACGGCTTTCCCCTCTACTTACACTTCCTTCAAGGTTACACATTTCTTTTATTGAGGCATAACGATCCCAAGCACCCGCCGCAGACAACCTCAAACTTTAACAGACAAGCCCAACGGTCGGTGTGCCTTGGGGTTGTTGCCTGGCTGGTGCATATTCGTTAGCCGTCACAAGACCGTAATTCCTCGCCGCCTCTAACGCAAGATCTGGAAGATTACGCAGCATAGCATCCCATGTAGCTTGTGCTTGTAACGCTTCTACGATCATCTGAAGTGGCTCAGCAAGAATGGCATGAAAAGCCGCCTCTTCAGGAAACTGAAGCTGAAACGCTAACTGTTCCTGAGGGGGAGAAAATTGAGCGTTAACGCCTTCCTTGTTGCCTCTGGCATCAATGCGATACCAACCAATTTCAGGTAAATGAATTGCATTGAAACCATGCAGGCTGTACGGCGCTCCTTGATCATCAAGACTTAGTCGCTGATAACAAAAGCCTGCGGGAATCCGGTTTGCCCGTAGTAGTGCTGCTAGCAAATGGCTTTTAGCATAGCAATACCCTGTTTTGTACTTCAGAACCTCAGAAGCGCGACAAGTCACAGGGTTCATCTGGTAGTCAAAGCTGTGATGAATTTCATCGCGCACCCACTCAAAGCAGGCTTTTGCAACCGCCATTGCTGTTTCATGTCCTGAGGCAATTTGTTGAGCGAGTTCGACGATCTCAGGCTCTGACCAATCAACAACTGCGCTAGCGCTCAAATATGCTTCCATGTCAGGTGCTACAAAGGTTGTGAACCAATGATCTCAAACTACTGCTACCACTTTCAACAAAGGCCAGCTAACGTTTCCGCTCATCGGACCGCAGATAGCCTTCGCAACACAACTAGAGAATGAACGTTGTTCCGGTGCCGTGGGCTTGTTATGCCGCCTCGCGGTTAAATGATGACTCAATTACAGAGGACTCTTGGATCTTCGCGTAGTTTTATCAGCTGCTTAGTATGGGTAGCTTTGCCATGTCGAAAGGTAATGATTGCCTGGCTAGCATCGCGAACAACCAGACTTGTTGCCACCGCTCCTGCCGTGAAGCGAATTTCGTTGCCGTAAACCTGTCCCTTTGTTCTGGTGCAATTCAGACCGTTATCCCAACGCAAGGTGACGCCGCCATCACGCTTTGGCTCAGCTGCATACCAATGAGATTCATAAATCCGACCTTGGCTTGGCGAGATCGAAAGCCTTCCTTTTTCGGTGACCCAATAGCCACGAACAGTCTTTTGCACAGCCACACTAGGAGGTTTCGGCCTCAAAACTGGGTCTGGCACTGAAGCGCTAGAAGCATTGACCTTACTAGGTGCTTGAGTACAGCTTGCTGCTAGTGCGCTGATCGCTAGCGTGGTCACGGAAAAATGGAAACAAAATGAAGCACAAACTCGGTAGTCTAACTTTTTCTGTGCATTGGCTTTCATCGCAGCAGTCTTCTTAGTTGTGATTGTGTCAGCTCTCAGTAATCTAGCGGCGCTCTCAGTCTTGTGAGCTAACGTTACTGAAATCGAAACTACGCCATGTAGCAAACATTGCTCAATTTCCTCACCACTATCTCAGTCGGCATAACGATTCTTAGACTGAAACTTGCCGCCTCAGGTCCCGCAGTAGGTGAATAGGCAGAATGATTTGGCATAATACCCCAAAGTAAGTGCTTAGGTAGAGTCTTTCCACATATAGCAATCCCAAAGCATCTATTTCAGCAGTATGTGGCAGCACAGTACGATGTGGTGTTTGAATCCAAGCAGAGTTACTACACCTTGTTCGCTGAAGCTGGGCTTAGTTGGAAGAAGACCCAGAAGCGCCATCCTCAAGCAGACCCACAAACGGTAGAGAAAAAAACAAGAGCTTACGGAGTGGTTGGCTAGGCATCGAGAAGAGCTTGTTTCTAGGCTATTGGTGGTCTGCTTCCAAGACGAGTGCCATCTGTTGTGGGGTGACCTCTGTGGTTAGGTCTGGGGCAAGACGAGCGAGCGGATTGAGGTACCCATGACTAAGGAACGACAAAAGCAAACCGACTATGGAGCACTGAACCTGGCAACTCAAACCTTTTGGCTCCAGGGCTACGAAGAAGGAAATTCCGAATCGACCTGGCTTTTTTGAGAAGCCTGCAAACACAACACCCTAGGTGCCGCATCGCGGTAATTTGGGATGGAGCGAGCCATCATCGCTCTCAAGCTGTCAAAGACTATCTAACCCTGGTGCGTTGTCGTTTCTGCGCTCTGCATTCGCTTGAAACACTGATCTCATGGCGACAGCAGGGTCGATAAGTGTTGGCGCAAAGCTGCCATTTCAGCCCTTAACTGCTGCTGCACTGGATGGTCGTCCAGGTACTGGCTTTGGTTGACCGTATAGAGCGACTCAGACTCAGCGAGCTGGGAGGCCATCACACTAACGGTAGTCGCATCGAGTAAGTCTTGGTCCTTTGGCTGTCGTTGTGCAAAGCAAGCCTGAAGACCTTGCTGTCGTTGCTTGAGCCACTCAACTCCAGGATGATCCTGGGTGAACCTTACTTCTAAAAGCACTCGCTCGACCCCTAAGCGGGCAATTTCCTGGGCCAGAGCCTTAGCATTATTTTGGACGGCAGCACCCACACACTCCGCGTTGACGACGGCGAGGGTAGTATTGGTGGAAGCCGCTTGAGCCTGGGCATCTGGACTAAGCGACACGACAGCAAGACCGAACACCAAAGATGCCAGCTCATTCGAATTCATCAATCATCACCCGATGAAACGGTTTTTAGCGATCGCTAACGAGTGAGACTCTGCACTAGAAGTGAAAGTTCCTCCTTGACTTGATCATTTTGGCGATGCTCCTACTAGCCCAAGGTGGCGGCCTTGGTTTGGAGCCCACAAGGCAGTGAGCGACGACCGGATGGGGTGAAGCCTTACCCTCACAAGCGTGCTGCCTCAGCAGCTACCTCACTGGTCAGCAAGCTAAACTCAAGTTTCGCCTTGTCAACTTGGGTGCCTATCGTGATGCTCATGATGGAAAAGTGGCTTTGGCTGGGGCTCGGTGTGACCGCCGTCGGCTTCCTTGCGGGCCTTGTCTACCCAACAGTCAGTGCCGCTATGGATCGACAGCAATACCCACCGCCTGGTCAGTTGGTTGACCTGGGGGGCTTGCGGCTCCATCTCCACTGTCTGGGTCAGGGGACACCAACCGTCGTCATGGATGTGGGTGCGGGTGCCCCAGCCATCACCTGGGGCTTGGTGCCAGCTGCAATAGCTCAATTTACCCGTGTGTGTTTATGATCGAGCGGGTTTGGGTTGGAGCGAGCCCAACCTCACGCAACCACGCACCAGCCACCAAAGCGTTGAGGAACTGCATACCTTGCTCACCAAAGCGGGGGTCAAGCCGCCTTACCTTTTGGTGGGACACTCTTCGGGTGGCGCCAATATGCGGCTCTATGCCAGTCAATATTCAGCGGATGGGTGGGCTTGGTGTTAGTGGATGCGGCCCATGAAGGCTCCATGACCGCTGAAGACTGGCAAGGTTTTAAAAGGGAGTTATGGCTTTATCAAGCGCTGCGGGTGGCTACTCGAGTCGGTGTGTTGCGCTTCCTTGGGGAACTCAACTTGTTACCCCTGCTGCAAACGATCAAACAAGCCGTGCAAAACCATCCGCCCGCCGTCCAAGCGTTGTTTGCTACTTACAAAGCTTTCTGTTATCGCCCTCACTATTAGGCCCCTGTCGTAAGCGAATATGCCCACCTCGAAACTAGCAAGTCCTCAATTCTGCTCTACACAATACTTTCAGATCAATCCCAATCACCTTGTTACACATCTCGTGGGGTTAACGCCGCAGCTGCTTTGTTAGGCGACACAAGTACGGCGATCGCGTGGCGCAAGCGTGTGCTCGCCACTTCTCAGGCTTAGTGCCGTGTAGAGGCGGAGCTAAGCTCTACACCTACCTGTTGCGGACAGTCTACGCCACGATCACGACCTTTTGGTACTGCTCTGCTTGGGTAGAACCCACTGCGTACAAGGCAGCGATTCAAGGCCACTAGGCTGTCTTGGATGAAACTAATCCCACGCTGTGTCGATCACTCGGTGCCTCTCGTCACTATGCCGACAATGAGATTGCTGATGAATCATCGCCAAGGTCGCGGGCAAACGCAGGGGCATCAAGCTCGGCTATGGCGGTATCCAACTGCTCTAAAGCTTCCAGCGACACCACCCGAATTGCGGCATCGGTCTGCGCATAAGCCGTCAGCAGCGCTCGTTTCGCCTGGGAAAAGTCTGTAGCACCTGTGCGAGAAACTCGACCCCGTTCATTGGGACATTTGCTGATCGACGAGGAACAGAGCAACAGGTTCGTTGCGGAGCTTGAGCTTTGGGGTCGCGTCGAGCGCCGCTGAGCCCGAATCAGCCCGCAGGCTCCAAAAGCGACCGCCATACCGTTGCCGCAAAGCGCGTGCCACAGCTTACAAGGCTTCTGGATCATCATCCACGCTGAGAAGTACGGGTTTAGCCAGGAGTGTTACCTGTGATCGAGGGGTCGCTGACTGCTTCTGTGACAAACTTGAGGAAGGCATAAGCTTTTTCAGGCACATAGCGCAGGGTTTCACCCTGATATTCGATCACATATTCACCCGTTGTGGACTGAGTGCAAGCAGTGCAGGTTGAGACTCCCGCACTCAAAGCATCAATGCTAAGTTTGAGGATTTGCGCGCTGAGCCAAGCGTCAAAGGTGGCGGTAGAAAACTGAGAATGATTTAACTGAGGCATCATATCTACTCCCCGAAAATTTCTGTTCAATCAAAAGCGATGAGACCGAAAGCATCCACCGTCTGTAGCGGGAATGATGGCTACGTTGTGTTCAAAGTCGCCAAGGGTAATTGTACTGAAAAGCGTGTTTCACCTGGCTGCGACTCCAGAGCGATCGTTCCCCGGTGACGATTTTCCACAATGCGTCTGACAATATCCAACCCTAGCCCAGTGCCCTCACCTACGGGTTTAGTCGTAAAGAACGACTCAAAGATGCGCGATTGAATTTCCGGGGGAATGCCCCTACCAGAATCCGTAATGGCAACACAAACCGAGTGACCAGTTCGCGTGGTCGTAATTTTGAGGCGACCGTTTCCCTCCATTGCATCGATCGCGTTCTCAATTAGGTGTGTCCATACCTGATTGAGTTCACTACCGTAGGCCTTAAGCTGAGGCAAGTCTCGGTCATAGCAACGCTGCACTTCGATACCTGGCTTGAGCCGATGCGAAAAAATTTGCAGAGTGTCCTCAAGCCCCTGATGCACATCCACTACTTGCTGCACCCCTTGATCCAGGTAAGAGTAAGCCTTCATGGATTGCACGAGTGCCGTGATGCGTTCTGCCCCGTGTAAACCACTTTTAAGCATCGACATGACATCAAACGAGAGTGCCAGCCAGCGCACACCCATGTCTCTGAGTTCGGTGGGATCAGCCTGCCAGCGGGTGGTGAGATTGTCTAACGTCTCGATCGTTACGCCGCCGCTCGCCAGCGGCGCAGCCAGGTTCCAAGCCTTGGCAACCCCGTAAGTTTCCAGCCACTCTAACAACTCTTCCTCATGCTCGCTTAGGATCGCTAAGTCCAGGCGATCGTGCAGAATGGTCTCATAACCAGCATCGCGGACTTGCAGCCATTGCTGCGTATGCGCTGCCTCAACCTGGCGCTGCCCGTAGACCAGGTTCATGCGCTGGAGTTCTGCCAAGGCTGGAATCACATCCCTCAAGGCTTGCACGACAGCGGTTGCCGGATTATTTAACTCATGGGCTAAGCCTGCTGCTAGCGTCCCCAAAGCTGCCATCTTCTCGCGACCGCGAACAAAAGATTCGACCCCGCGTAGCCGTCGCGCCATAACTCGGAACACAGCTCGCTCAAAATCCCGACACTCGTGCAGTAGGGTGCGAAAGTCGTCGCCCGCCAGTTCATAAGTTAGACAATCAGTCAGTGCGCGGAGGGTGACGAGAATAGGTTCATCCGTGAGGATCGGCACTTCACCAAGGAACTCCGGTGCTTTATGTTGTCCGAGCGGGATGTCTACGCCTTCGCTGAGGCGAGTAATCCCGATTTCACCCGCAATCAAGAGAAATAAGCCCCGTGCGGGATCCCCTTCTTGCACTAGCGTTGCTCCGGCAGCTAGCTCGACTTTTTGTACGCGCTCGCACACCCAATGCAGCCGTGATAGGGGCAGGTATTGAAATAAGGCAAGTTTGGAGAGATCTTCAACACACAGCATCGCTTCTTGTTCTCACAGCTTGGTTCTTCCGCACAAACAATAGAGCGCCTTCTAGCCCATCATTGTTTACTCCCAGTGCTGCATCTCTAGAGCGAGGGGATTGAAGCCAGGATCAAATTGGGTCTTTTCATCGAAATACGCCTCTTTGAGATGAACCTGAAACAGATCGGCACCCCTTAGATCAGCACCGCGCAGATCAGCTTTATAAAAATTGGTGTGCATCAGTTCAGCACCGCAAAGGACGACTTCCCGCAGATCGGCTGTTTTCAAGTCCGCACTTGAAAGATTAACTGCCGTTAAATCGGCTCCCCCCAGTTTAGCGCCATGCAGCTTGGCTTCCCGGATGTCTGCTCTGCGTAAGTTAGCACCCTCCAGGTTCGTCTGGGTTAAATCAGCTTTTTGCAGGCTCGCTTGAGTCAAATCCGCTCCACTCAAATCTGCTGCGGTTAAATCCGCATCGAGAAAGTTGGCATCACACAGGTTGGCGCTTTTGAGGTTAATGCCCTTCAAATTCGTTTGCTTCAGATTGATTGCCCTTAAGTTTGTGCCCTTAAAATCTCGTTCTCCAGCCGCATAGCGAGCGAGCAGTTCAGCGACATTGATGGTACTGGACATAAAATTTCTCCTGGTAGGGTTCATGCCAATCTGATCTCACGTAAATAACGGTCAGTCAGGTTAACTTTACTCCAATAGCAATCGCTCATTCTCGATGTTTGGCTTCCACTTTCAAAGGCGATTCACCACGTTCTAGGATGCGGTGAAAGATATTTTGATAGGTAGAGTTGAATGACCTTAAAGATGGTTTCGTAGAGCATAGTGAAACTGTTCTGGTTTTGAATGTCAACCTTAAACTCAGTGGGATAATCGGCAATGCTGACGAGAAACGGCTCTGCGGTTAGACGTTGCAAGGCTAAGGGGACGACAAATACCTGACGGGGATAATAACAACGACGGAACTGAATACAGCGCTGGCAATAAATATCTTCAGGACACATGGTAACCGCAGCATCAAAGTGCCAGCGTCCATCTTCCAAATACATTGCTTCATGAACGGGTTTTCGTCACCAGCTTCGGCGCGGAACTGAATGCGTTTATCAGGAATACCCAGGTAACTTTCTAAACCTCGCACTAGGTGTTGAATCACCTGGACACAAGACTCTAAATAATTGGCAATCTCATTATGCGCCTGGTTATAACTTTGGCAAAGCTGTTTGAATTTTGACATGAGGCTGACTCTTATGCTGTGAAAAGGGAGGAACTAGCGACGCTATGATCGTAAATTCTGTAGTCGTCTCCATTGGCTCGTTTCTTGTAACCGAGTGGTAAAGCGATGCCATCGCTCACTCAAATTTGGCAAGTGTGGTAGCCCTTGACCACCGGAAAGATTAGCAAAGAGCGATCGCAGGACAATGTACAAAATCGGCACGAGGAACAAACTGAGCAGGGTGGAGACAATCATGCCACCAAAGACTGCCGTTCCGAGCGAGATGTGACTGCCGGAACCTGCGCTTTCTGTCTGTACCAGCGGGACGATGCCCAGGATGGAAGCAAACGCCGTCATCAAAATGGGACGCAGCCGAGATTCTGCTGCCTCGATCGTTGCCCTCGTGATGGACATTCCCTGTTCGCGCAGTTGGTTTGCAAATTCCACAATTAGAATGGCATTCTTACTGGCTAATCCAATTAGCATCACCAAGCCCACCTGACAATACACATCGTTCGGCAAGCCGTGTAGAGATTGAGCCATCATCGCTCCCAACACGGCCAGTGGCACCGTCAGCATACTTAATGATGGGATCAAGGAAGTTCTCATATTCGCCTGCAATGGTGGCAACATTCGGATTGATGCCGGGTCGATCGTCGCCGTTCCCAATGAAAATAGCGACATCAGCGCTAACTCAGTCAACGCTCGTGGTGGCAATATCTCGCTTACAACTTCTGGCCTCTTTGGCATCCAGCCTCGCCCTGAAGAGACACGTTTAAGCGATATTACCGCTACTGGAGCCAATTCGGCCTTCAATGGCACCGTGCAACTGAACATCGATCAGTTTGATCCCACTTCTGGTTTGGTCCAGTTGCCCTCAGGCGTGGTTGACTCCTGTCAGCAACAAAGCTCAACAATTAAATTTACGGTTGCCAGCGCCAGCTCCGATACGGCAGCGGTTTGGGACAGCTTGGTAAGAAAGACACTTGCCAGTCGGCTTCTGGGCATAACCTCTCAAAAAAGTATAGTCCCCATTGAGATGCTTCAGTTTTAGCGTCATTCCCGGCAAGCTCATTGCTGCT
Source organism: Phormidium sp. FACHB-592 (assembly GCF_014695795.1). NCBI lineage: Bacteria > Bacillati > Cyanobacteriota > Cyanophyceae > Oscillatoriales > Oscillatoriaceae > Phormidium > Phormidium sp. FACHB-592. Next base: position 18,273 of record NZ_JACJOZ010000045.1, on the reverse strand, counting down.
AACCCACTCCTCTGTCAAGGCTCCTAGCAATGCCTGCACCCTTGCCTGTTCGCTGCGGTGATAGTCTGCAACACCAAGATTCTCGTTCCTATGGGCTCCGAGGCATAAGCGAGGATGCCGCTTCTGTCGTTGGCTAGTTGCGAGATAGCAACTAACCAACAAAATTAGCCCTGTTTTGAGTCGAACGCTGAAAACCTTTCTATGTAGGGCTTTAACACCCATATGATAAACTTTCGCACTTACCTCGGCACGATGTCGGAAAGGAAGTCCGTGAACTCATCGGGCACGTCATCCAACACGTCTGCCCAAGGCTTACCTGATTCGCTGGCATATGGACTCATCGGAGATTCGTGAGCGAAGCCCTTTATAATGGCGCCGTGAGGATTGAACAGGATGAAATACTCATCGCCTGAGCCATCTCTTATGGTAGCCATCACCTCACCCTCGGCCCATTTCGAGTTAAAGGAGTAGTATCTGGACTCCCATTCAGGGGACATGATTGCATCCGACATGGCGAGGGATTGCGAAAGGCTCTTCAGGGATTCAATATCTGGAAGACCTGCCAACCTATTCTTCGACACCATAAGCATTCCTGCTTTCGCGACCCATAGCAATCTAACGGACCCGCATTCAATGGCCGACCGGGCGCCGGGCCGCGTTGCAGTCATAGGGACCGTTCCGTCCGCCCGGTCCGTTGCCGTGCGTGGTTATCCCGCACTGGCTTCCGCGCGCTCCGACCAGTAATTTGCGATCGCCTGATCAATCTCGTCGCGTTGAAACTCGTCGGTCTCGCGCTTCAGCTCCAAATAGCTCACGATCGCGTGCGCCTGTTCACGCTCAAACACTGCGAACTTGTGTCCCTGCTCGTCGAACCACGTCCGTTCTCCGTAACGGCGCGGGTTGACGCGTTCGCCTCTTCCCTTGTCCGTCAGGCCGTGCGTCAGGTGGAAAACGGGGTCGTGCTTGTCCAGCTTGCCGTCAACATCCGCGAGCATGTACGCCGACAGATAGAACCGAAAAGCTGCGTCTGAGAAGAAGCTGAGGGCTGACCCATATCCGTCTGGCGCGCGATCAAGGAAGGCTGGGTCGAGCGCTTGCCAAGCGGTCTTGCCTTTGAACTCCTGCTCAAGCAAGAATGGCTCGTCACCTTCGTTGCTGCCGCATAGGACCAATCGCCCGGGAACTCGACGCTCGCAAACGCCGAGCGGATCTGCAATTTGACGGCTTCCGAGTTGGGCATGGGCTTTGTGGGATAACGACTGAGATAAGCGGCGGCAGATAACCTTGGCCTCTCCACCACAATCGCTCGACCGTGCGCTTCATCGACTGGTTAGGCTGCGTCACTACGCTGTACATTAGGTTGTATAAATCGCGTTATAACCCAAAGCTACATCCACTACCTCACCCGAAATAAAACGGGCACGGTCACTAGCCAAGAAAGTCGCCGTGTCAGCAATATCTTGTGGGTCGAGCGCGGGGTGTGCTTTTAGCGGCTGAACTTCACCGACCACTCTAGCCTGCTCTGCAAAAGAACTGAGCTTGGTTGAGCGTAGTTGACCTTCTGAACGATACAGTGGCGTGTTGATGGCTCTCGGCGCGATCGCATTGACTGTGATGTTAGCAGGTCCGAGTTCCAGCACGGCTGCTTTAGTTAGCCCAATGACAGCCTATTTTGTTGTGCCATAAGCACCATTTCTAACCACACCCTGCCGCCCACCCACTGAAGAAAGCGTAATAATTTGCCCACCGCTACGCGCTTTCAGATGGGGAATGGCTGCCTGAATGGTATTGAAAACACCATTCACATTTACATCCACGACTTCGCGCCATTGTTGCTCCTTGGAACTCTCAACCGTCGTCCAGATGCAAATACCAGCATTGGCCACTGCAACATCAAGTCCGCCGAGTTCACGGGTAATGCGGCTGGCTGCTTCCTTCATCGCTATGTAGTTGCGGACATCCACTTTAAGTTTGAGTGCTTTGACTCCTTGCGCTTGGACCGCAGTGACGGCTTCATCTAATTCGCTTTCATTGGCAAGACGGTAACCTGAGATCGCCATGCCACCAGTCGGGTCTGCAATGTCCAGTAAAGCAACGTCAGCCCCATTTCTGGCAAAGTCAACGGCGATCGCTCGTCCAATGCCACGAGCCGCTCCAGTCACGAGAGCAACCTTGCAGCCAATAGTCGAGAGGAGGAGGTTTGGGAACGTTCGCTAGCTTGTGCAACGGGTTGTTGCGCAGTAGCTTTTTGTAATTTGAATGACGACATTGCTCCAAACACGCTGCCCGTCGTGGTCATTACAGCACCTTTAATCAGGTTGCGGCGAGTATTCATCATGGCTTCATCTTCCTCAATGCTACGGTCAGCTTAACGAAGCCAGCGTTAGGCAAACTAGTAAATTCTTGCTCAACTTGCTTTTTGTTTGGCAAAGATCTTCGGCGGTACACCCACGAAGCGTTTAAAGGCTTTATCAAAATGGGGTTGGTCGTAGAAACCAGCTTGTAAAGCAATATCGGTCAGGTTAACTTTGGTAGAGACAGCAATTAATTTTTTAGCTCGTTCCACACGATTTTGCAGGACATATTGATGAGGAGACAATCCCAATGAGTTTTTGAAGAGACGGGCAAAATGGAACGCACTGAGATTAAGGTGGTTTGCTAAAGCAGTGAGGCTCAGTTCTTCAGATAAATAGACATGAATATACTCAATCATTTCACGCAATTGCAAGGAGGAAAATTTGCCTCGTGGACGTGGCAATGACTGAGAAGAATCACTATGTTGCTCCAATAGATACAGTGAGAAGGCTAGAGCTAATGACTCTCCATAGAGCGCACCGCCATAGCGGCCGCTCGTTAATTCAGCCTCAAATTGTCTTGCGAACTGAGCGATGATGGGATCGAACTCAGCACGTCGCTCTTGCAGGCGAATGCGGTCAGGCTTAATAGTGTCTCGAAAACTTTGGGCCACGAAAGACGGATCGAGAGCAATCGCGACGGTTTCAAACGGTTCAAACCAGCGCGGAGCATTAGTCTCCCCAGCAGACTGTAGAAAAAAAATTCCAGGGTATGTTTGTGTTGTTTTCCAACGACCACCCTCTTTCCATTCGTAAGTGATGGGTTTGCCTCGATGTACAACCGCTAAACGATGTCCTTGCACATAATGTTCGGGATATTCAACAGGCGGAAGCTGATGGAGTTCGACTGTAAGGCCTCGCCAGCCCAAAGCAGTACTTGAACTCAAGACCGTACCGCTGGGCGCGGCAGGAAAGGTTTGTGCGGTCGCTGTGTCGATTAGATGAATTTGACTGTCAGGCATTGAGGTAAAGACAAACTACTAACCTTAAAACCCAGTTTACCTGATACCAAAATTTAGAAGCGTGGTCTACCCCTTTCTCAACCCGCACGGTTATCGGCGATACTCAAAATCTACATCCTTCGCCCTTCGTTTGAGTCCTGCGGCCAATCGCCTCCCTGTACCATCAAGCAGACTGGCGCTGAGGCGATGCCCACCATCCAAGTGAGCCAAAAGCTGTTTAACTTCGGTGCGGGTAAAGACCACCGGTAACCGCTCTGGTCGTTCAGCGTGTTCTATGCCATCAAGGTAAGGCAGTTGAACTGCCAGTACGTGGCGGTAGAGAAATCACAGGGTACTGAGTACCACGGTTTAAGTCGATGCTGCCACCTCACGGTCAATCGCTAAAGGAGATCAATCAGCTCGAATTTCATCGCCTCCCTATGTCCCTCGGCTGCCGCTTGTGATGGCACAGAAGGAAAGCTCGAATGTAGTGCCGGTAAGCTTGTTCAGTTTTAGGGCTGCAATGCTTGAGTTGAACGGACTGACGCACCGGAGCGACCCAACGTGGTGGTTGGGACTGAGACATGGGTCGAAGCTAGATCAGTAACTCATGAAGGGGGTTAGCCAGCACAATGGATGGATCAATCCCCCGCCTTCTAGGATTAACCATCAGAAGTGACAGCTAACACCCCAAAAGCACGGACTTAACCTGAAAAAAATCTGTTTAATTCCTTAAAAGAGGGTATATCCCGCAGATCTGGCAGATAATCCTAGGGAAATGTGTGCTTATCCGGCAGCTCTAAAGGTGAATACATAGTTAGCAATCCATGCGCAGACGCACCTTCAGGGTGGAAGTAACTGTCAACCATGTGGCAACAATTAGCAGTTCAAAGCGTTGATTGGTTTTAATTACTGAGTAGACAGCTAATCCTCTCAGTCCGGGCGTAGGGAAAATCATTTGTGAGTTGCAATGCTCAAGGGTTGTGTTGCAAAAATGGTAGGGTTGGAGGGCTTAATATTCTCTGATCTCAACCTAAATGGCATCCCAATCCCTGTTTAAGCGAAGCTCAGGCTGTATAACTCGCATTGAAGCCGAGCGCGTTGTCGATCGTTGTGCCGGAGATTGTTTTAGCAGCATCGCTGGCTAGGAAAAGTGCCGTTTGAGCAATCGCTTCTGGCTCAATTGCTCCAGCATTGCCTAAGGGGCTAAGCGGATTGAGCAAGGCATCCTGCTCCTCTCGGCTGGAAACACCCATCGACCGCATCTGTCCCTCACTTCGATACATGGGCGTGTTCACGGCGCCAGGCGCGATCGCATTAACTGTAATGTTATATTGCCCTAACTCCTGAGCCGCCTGCTTAGTCATGCCAATCACAGCCCACTTCGTCGCTGTATAGGCACCATTGCCAGCAAAGCCAGCCCTGCCCCCCACAGAGGCCATATTGATGATTCGTCCGCCACCGCGTTGCTTAAGAAAAGGAATGGCAGCCTTGGCTGTGTTAAATACACCATGTACGTTAACATCAACCACATCGTGCCAGAGTTGCGGGGTGCCATCCTCAAAACTGTGCCAAGCGACATAACCCGCATTCGCCACTACAATATCGAGGCCACCCAGTTCGCGGTGCGTACGTTCTGCGGCGGACTGCATCGCTGCTAGATCGCGAACATCTACCTGAAGTTGCAGCACCCCCGTACCATACTGTTTAACAGCAGCAACGGCTGTATTGAACTCATCGATATTGGACACACGGTAACCGCGTGAAGAGTTCAAACGAGCGGGATCGGCAAGATCCAGCATGGCAACAGCGGCACCGTTCCTGGCAAAAACTTCTGCAATGGCCCGTCCAATGCCTCGTGCGGCTCCCGTGACAAACGCGACTTTTCCCGCTAGAGGGAGCGCACTTGAAGGTTGAGGCTGTGCCTTGGTTTGAGGGGAAGTTTGCGCCGTGGCTGGCTGCGTTTGCAAGGGTGCTAGCCCCGCCCCTAACGCCATGCCGGTCGCTGCCAGGGTCGCACCTTTGATCAAGCCACGACGTGAACGATTTAGTTTCTTCATTCGTTTTGCTCCTTATGAACTCTGAGGACAGCTTATCGAAGCAGCCCTTGGAAAAAATTGTAAAATCTTGCTTAGCTGGCAACCTGCTTAAAGAAGCCTTTGGGTGGCATGCAATTGCCGCTCTAGCTAGCTTGAATGCGCTTTATGCAGTGACTGTAGGCTTTGACCAAACATAGGGTTGAAACGGTTTGTCGAGTGGTGTTGTAGCAATGTGATTCGTGTAATTGTGCATGATTTTAATCGCGATGCCTAGAATGACTTCTAGCACTTGCTGTTGGGTATACCCTGCCGCTAAAAAGGCTTCAAGCTCATGCTCCTCCACCCAGCCCCGTGCTTGAAGCATCCGTTGGGTGAACTGCCGTAAGGCTTGTAACTTGGCATCACGCAACGCGGTGCCGTTGCGCAGCGCTTGCAGGTCGTCCGCCGACATCCCAATCAGCTTCGCTAAGCCAGAATGAGCTGCCATACAGTAATGACAAGCGTGTTCATAATTCGCGCTCAGGTAGATCACTTGCTGCTCGACCGGGGTAAAGCTAGTTGCTGCAAATAAGTCCCACAGTGCCATAGAGCCTTTAAGGAGCGAGGGCGCTTGGGCAAAAATGCCTTCGAGATTCGGAATAAAGCCAAAGGTTGCTTTCGCCTGCGCTAAGGCGGCTTTAGATGCTTCAGGAGCCGTATCAAGTGTGTAAATGGGGAAGTCCATTTGCCGTTACCTCTAACAGTACAAAGGAGACAGACCTGTCTACCTCATTGACATGCTATTGTAAGGCAAAGGAGACAGACTTGTCTACTCATTATGAGTCCTGAATTGAGCCACGCGCGACAACAAATCCTCGAAACGGCCTCTGAACTTTTCTACCAGAAGGGCATTCAGCATGTCGGCATTAACGAAGTCATTGCTGCCTCTGGCGTGGCCAAACGGACGCTCTATCGCTGGTTTCCGTCGAAAGACTGCTTAATCGAAGCCGTCATGACGCATCGTGCGGCTGAATGGCTACGTTGGTTTGAGACCGCCGTATCCGAGCGCGGCAATACCCCTAAAGAGCGCTTATTAGCTACCTTTGATGTGCTGCGAGACTGGTACGCGAGTCCCAACTTTCGGGGTTGCCCGTTTATTAATGCTGTTCTAGAACTTGCGGATGCTTCCCATAAAGCCCATCACATCTCAATCCATTTACGCGAGTCCATCCGCCAAATCATTGTGAGCTTAGCAGCCGAGGCTGGAGTCAAAAATCCAGACCTCTTTTCGCGGCAGTATTTATTGCTCATCGGCGGTGCCAGCCTCATGGCAACGATTGAGCAGTCATCAGAGGGCGCCACCTTTGCCCAGACGGCTTTAGCAGTGCTTATTGATGCAAATGTAGGCGCTTAGAGTGAGGGCTGCTTGGTTGTACTAGGCTTTGTACTCCCCCAACCCTTAGATGCGACTGTGAGAGGTGATCGTTCTCACAGTCCAACGTACAGAGCGAGCTTACTTCAACCTCAGAGACTACAACTGAGCCTCAAACGTTCATAAAGCCACCATCAATGACAAGATCGGCTGCTGTCATGTCGGACGACTCATCACTAGCCAGAAAAACGGCACCGGGCGCAATCTCCTCCGGTCTCCCAAAGCGTCCGAGTGGAGCAGCTTGCTTGATATAGCTGCCAAAGCTGTCGAGCACCTCCGGTAGTAGTCCCATCTTGCCTTGAAAATTCGTGGGTACGAAACCAGGGCTAAGGGCATTGACGCGAATTTGGCGCACTGCCAGTTCCGCCGCCAAAGTGCGAGCCAATGATCGCACTGCCGCTTTGGTGGCAAAGTACACACTCCCCATGGCTGCCCCCTTTTCATTGACGGCGGAGGCATTTAAAATGACGCTTGCTCCTTCATGCAGGAGTGCAGCCAGTTTCTGCACCGTGAAAAAGACACCTTTAACGTTGATATCAAACTGGTCATCGTAAAACCCTTCGTCAATGGACTCTAGTGGTGCAAACAAGCCAATGCCGGCGTTTACAAACAGGATGTCAAGACCACCAAATTCGGCTTGTACCCGTGCTGCTAACGTGTCGAGATCAGGCAGTGATCTCACATCGGCACGCACAAGAATGACCCTTTCACCCAGTTCCTTCGCAGCGAAGCGTAAACGCTCTTCATCTTGTCCCGTAATCAGAACCTGCGCTCCTTCTGCAACAAACTGTTTAGCGGTTGCAAACCCAATGCCGGTAGTGCCACCTGTGATCACCGCCGTCTTGTTGGTTAAGCGTGCCATAAAGCTCCTTCCTTAATGATGGTTGACAGAAAAACTTAAACCAATTGGTCTAAGTTGAGACAAAAAAACTAGCCGCTTTTGAGCAGTGTCAGTGTCGCCTCTACGGTACTATGCAAAAGCGTTTCATCTTCTAAGACTCGGCCCAGTAAAGCCATGCCCTGCGTGGTACACAGCAGCAGACGAGCCATGTCGTGGGAGTTGAGCGCTGCACTGACTTCACCGGCTGTTTGAGCCCGCTTAATGACAGTACAGTAGGCATCTTCTAAGCCCTGAAGGTGGTGACGCAAACGAGCGGCAATCTCCGTCTCATCCGTGTCGAAATCAGCCATATTTGTGCCCAACATACAGCCTTGACTTCTGGGTAAGGCATGTCGTTGCTGCAAAGTTTGGAGGGCTTGCTCCAGGTTTGCTAGGGGCGAACCCGGAGCCAAAAGTTGATCTCGCATGGACTTCACTTCGGTCTGGGCATAGTAGTCTAGCGCCTTGAGAAAGAGCGAGCGCTTGTTGCCAAACGTATCGTAGAGACTCTTTTTACCAATCCCCATCTGTTTGAGCAGGGCGGCAAGGCTAGCCGCCTCATAGCCGCGTGACCAAAAGACAGCCATTGCCTTGGCCAGGGCAACTTCAGGCTCAAATTGTTTCTCCGGTCCTCTGCTCATAACGGCACGGTAGCACTATCTAGACCAATCGGTTAAGGTAAAAGCAAGCGCACATGACGCACCCTGAATGCGTTGCAGCGTCATTCAACTACAGCGCTCGAATTTGCTCACAGTACCTCACCAGTAATGTCTCTAACAGTTCTCTATAGCCCATAACATGAGCAAGATGAATTCCTCCTTGAAGTTCCGAAAGTAGCTGTTGGCTCTGCAACTCAGCCTCTTTTGCAGGGTATCCGATCGCCTCAAACTGCCGTTTTAGCCAGGTTAGATGCACTTGATACACACAGGGGGCAGGGTCTAGATTTTCTCCTGGTTCACTCAATAAGGCATGGCTTAGATTGGCGATCGGACAGCCCCAGGCAGTATACATCTCCCCCATACTGTTTGCGAATTCTAGGAAAGCAATAATCCGTTCCCGTGGGTTGTGCTTCTCCTCCAGAGCAGTGAGGGCGGTTACCAATTGATTCTCCCAGGTTTTCAGCACCGCAATGGCAAGTAGACGTTTGGTTTTGAAGTAGTAGTAAATGTTACCCTGCAGCACGCTGCTCTCCCTGGCAACATCATTGAGCGAGACATTCTCATATCCCTGGCGTTGAAACAGGTCGGTCGCAACTTGTACCAGTCGATCGCGCTTATTGCTTTTCGGCATCGGTGATAAATCAGTTGACTTTTGGTTGGTTGACCAACATAATAGCCAAAGGATGCTCAAGTTTCAAGCAACACAACAGGAGATTCCTATGACCGAAACCTCCTCCTATCTTGGGTTTACGATCCTGTATGTTCCCGATGTAGAAGCAGCGACTACCTTCTATGAGCAGACGTTTGGGTTGCGTCGGCGCTTTGTTACAGATGCGCAGGAATACGGCGAACTCAATACTGGGACAACGCACCTTGCCTTCTCGCAGAGCGAATTTGCCAAAGGTTCAACGTCGGTTCCGTTTGAAGCCGCTCAACCTGACAAATCAGCTCCACCGGTTGAACTAGGGATTGTCACTAAAGATGTGGCAGCACTGTACCAGCGCGCCATTCAAGCGGGAGCCACGCCAGTGCAAGAACCTGAGCCAAAGCCTTGGGGTCAAATAGTCGGTTATGTCCGTGATCTAAACGGGTTCCTGGTTGAAATCTGTACTGAAGTGCAAGCACTTGCAGCATGACCTACCCGTTGCCACATCATGTCAAGCTTCGGGCAGGAATCTCGACAGAAAGCATCAAACCTCTTAAAGCAATGCCTGGAGTTGGATCTGCCATCGCTAAGGATCTCTATCTCCTTGGCATTCGGCAAGTCTCTGACTTAAAAGATCGATCGCCCAAAGTCCTCTTTGATGACCTTTGTCAACTCAGCGGTGTTGAAATTGATCCGTGCGTCCTCTACACGTTTCGTTGTGCCGTCTATTTTGCCTCCACCACGAATCACAACCCAGAGTTACTGAAGTGGTGGAACTGGAAAGAAAGGGAGCTAGAAATGTGAAATGTTCAAAGCCTCTGCAACGCAGTCTCTATGCACTCAGCGTAGGATGCGTAAGTTTAACAGCACTCTCGCCTACATCTCTGGCTCAGTCTTTTAGTCTGCCACCTGAGCTTGAGCAACTTGTGTATTTCCAGGGAGTTTGGCGTTGTGAACAACCGACCGCAGGGACTGCTGAATCCGTGGCTTTAACCTGGAAAGTCGAGCGTGCTCTCAACGGCTTCTGGTTTATTGGCTATGCCGAGGAGATGCCATCAGCAACAAAGGCTCAACCTATAAGCTCGCGAGACTTTCTGGGTTACGATACTGCTGCAAAACGTTTCGTGCGCTCAGTTGTCGTTGGCAATGGCAATGCACTGAACCTCACTTCATCTGGTTGGCAAAATAACCAATTTGTTTGGCAAGGTTCTGTCGTGAGAACGGGGCGAGCGATGCCAATTCGAGAAGTCATTACTAAAGAGAGCGCAAACAGATTCACTGCAATTTATTTCGTTCTTCACGCTGCAAAGGAGGGGTGGCAACCTGTAGTCAATGAAATTTGTAGGCGACAAATTTAGAAACGGCATCCTCATGACCTCGTTGCAGTTTAAAAAGCAGTTCTGTTACCAACGGTTAGCCTTTAAGCCATCAATATATGACAACCTACTGATTTAAAACACTGGAGTTTACAATGATTCGACTAACTGCACCCGATGACATGACTGCTCTGCTTGCCGTAGCCAGTGCCGCGATCGAGTTCCAGCCAGACGAGCTTGAAGAGATTGGCAAAATGCTGGTTGGCTACCTTAACAGCAACGGCGACAGCAATTCTCTACGGGACGGCAAAGCTGATCGCTTCTGGGTCACGGACGACGATGACACAGATGGACCCGTGGGAGTTGCCTACTGTGAGCCGGAACGGATGACCGATCAGGCGTGGAACTTGCAACTGATTGCCATTCATCCCAATTACCAGGGGCAGGGGCGCGGTGGAAAATTGCTAAGCTATGTTGAAGAAACATTGAAGGCGCGTGGTGGGCGAATGCTACTGGTAGAGACTTTAGCAAGCTTGGAGCGCACACAGGCGTTCTATGCCAGGTGCGGCTACGAGGAGGAGGCTTGCATCCGAGACTTCTACGCAGCAGGCTATGACAAAGTTGTATTTCGTAAAGTGTTGAATGCCGCCTGAACTACGGTTTGAAGCAACAAGTAACGGGCAGGACGCAGCTTGTGTTGGCGATCGCGCCGCTCAACCATCATGCAACAGTTTTGACTTACCCTGGTGCTGGAACAAATTTATGGAGCAAATCGGGTCGGAGACCCATTCGTGTAATTTAGTATCACGGTGAACTTTAAAGGCTTTTGCAGCAATGCTTTCATTAGTTAGTTGCATTCGGAGCAGTTGCCAAGTGCGCTGGCGGTTTGGTTAGCTGCGGGTGGCAGCAACGAAACCCGAAGCAAGTGAGCCTGAGTAGAATGGCGCTGGCTAGGTGAGATTTAGTCCGCCATCGGCAATGATGATCTCGCCGGTAAGATAGTGACTGGCAACCAGCAGCGAAGCGAGCTGCGCGATTTCCTCTGGTTGGGCTCCTCGCCCCATTGGCGAGCGCTCCGTCCAAAGCTTTTGGGCGGCTGTCCAAGCTTGACTCATTGGAGTATCAACAAAACCGGGCGCGATCGCATTCACTCGAATCTGTGGCGCGAGACTCAGCGCCAGCAGCTTTGTCATGTGATTGAGTGCTGCTTTGGTAGCCGCGTAGGGGATGGAAGCGCCTTTCAGACGCATACCCGCATGAGAGCTAATGTTAAGAATACAACTCGGACATTCAGGCCTGGATGACTGGCGTAGTGCCACCTCAGCTTCGGCAATCAGTGTCCAAGGTGCGATGACATTGACTTCATACAAACTGCGCCAGAGCTCAGGTGATGCTTCTTTTAGAGATGTATGTGGAATCGTGGCACTAATGCCTGCATTATTGACCAATATATCCAACCGACCGTGACGTGACACCACTACGGCAATCAAATTACGAGACTGGCTCTGGTCTGACAGATCAGCCTGAACATAAGAGGAGCCAGGGTGTGCGGCTGCTAAGGACTGCCTAACCAGCACGGAAGACCTGGAATGAAAAGCAACAGTAAAGCCATCTTTAGCCAGTCGTGTTGCGATCGCCATCCCAATGCCCGAGGTTGAACCAGTGACCAGCGCAACTCTCTTTTCGCTTCCCTTTTCAGTCACAAGCCTACTCTTCTCCTTTTTCTTCAAGCTCATGCTGCTAACGGCAGAAGTGAGCGGCGACAGCGAAGACGAAAGCAAGCACAGGGCGCTCATCCGTCCGCTCCACTGCGTTGCTAGACCACACTCACAGCCGCTTTAAGACTGCACGACCACTTGATAGAGGGCTAGATTTTGCTCGTAGGGCACTTGCTGCGTCAACGCCGCCCCTGGCAACTTGTCAAACGCCGTTTGCCAAGCCGCTTCACTTTCCCAATGCGCTATGTTGATAAACTCAAACCGTGCGTTTGGATCAAGGCTTTTGTGCAACTTTGCATCGATAAAGCCTGGCTCATTCTTGCTCCTTTCCAAGGCCTCAGTCCACAGGTTGATGAAGGCCGCCTCCTGGTGCGGCGGTACAGAGAAGACGTTAATCAGTACGACGGGCGCGGTCATGACTGTTCCTCCAAGTAAGTTAAGCGAAGCCACCGGTGACATGCAGTGTGTGCCCTGTGATGTAGCTGGCATCATCGCTGACCAAAAAAGCCACCGCGTTCACCATGTCCTGCGGTGCTGCCAAACGCTGTAATGGTGCTAGTTGCTTGAGCTGCGCTTGCTCCTCAGCCGCAACCATACTCGTAAAGGAATCAGTTGTGGTCGGTCCAGGCATGATGGCATTCACTCGAATCCCACGTGCACCCACTTCTTTAGCCAGTGCAAACGTAAAAGCCTCAATGGCCGCTTTGCTACCGGCAATCCCAGAGAGGTTGGGTTGCGGTTGTACCGTATAGGGCGTGGAAAAGGTCACAATACGTCCACCGTCAGCCATGTGCTTCACCGCTTCCTGAAGCGCGAAGAAGTTACCTTTAGCATTAAAGGTGAAGACAGCGTCAAACTCTGCCTCTGTGGTTTCAGCCAGCGGTTTGACCAAGCGCGGTGCGCCACCACTGATGATCAAAATATCAAGCCGACCAAAGTGGCTGATTGTGTTGTGAAACAAGCTACGAATCTCATCGAGCTTGGCCAGATCTAGTGGGAGCGCCATCGCGTCTGAGCCGTGCGCTTGCATGCCCGCCACGACTGCCTCCGCTTGGTCGCGGTTGTCAGCATAGGTGACCACTACGTTGGCGCCATCACGTCCTAACCGTTCGGCGATCGCTTGGCCAATCCCACGGGAGGCACCGATCACGATGGCGACTTTGCCTGCAAGAGAGCTCATAATTTCCCTCGATTGAATATTGAACTTTTAGAGGCACCGCAAACCGCTAGCCATAGCGCCTTGGCTGCGTTTGAGCCACGGACACAAAAGGGTCGTGCAGGCTGGCAGGCTCAAGCATGAAAGCTTGCAGTCGTCTCAAACTGAGCTCGCTCCGGTCACTGGCGCGGTGCCGCCAACAGACCCTCCATTAACCCAAACCGCGCTGGTGCCCTGATGACTATAGTGGTCGAAAGGCTGGCACAGCAACTGTTGTGCTCGACAGCACCAGCGCGAGTGTGGCGAGGCGATTCAAGGAAAAGACTTGGCTTTGCATGGTGTTTGCCTGGGTTGCTGGAGGATGCTGTGTGACCGTCTTGGGCTTACAGACAGCCTCCACCGCCAAGCTAAAGCGACGTTGAAGGTGAGCTGGGAATGAGGGTGTAATTGGCTGAGCATTTTCTCAGAAAACGTGCTTCCAGCTCAAGCGCCTTGAGTTTTGGCTAGTTGCGGGTTCTGCAACCCACCACGCAGCAAGTGAGCCTGAGTAGCAGTGATCGCATGGACTTCACTTTGAGGCAAGGGCTCACTTTGACACGCATCGTTGCTAGACCCCAGCGCCGCAGCGCTAGAGTAGAGAGCGGCACCAAGTCTGAACTTGACGACCTTACGACTGCCCCGTTAGGGCGAGACAACCGACGGCACTGAGCACCCATCGCAAGAGCGCTGCGCTCGCTCCAAGTAGCCAACCGTTGCACTGCCAGCACCGCCTTTTGCTACTGCATCGACAGCGCCACCTGCAGCGCTTGCTCAAGGATGGCCGTCGCTTGGGCTCGACTAGCAACGCTGTCTTGGGCCCGGTACTCGGTCGCAATCATGATCAGTGCTTGGCCCTTGTACACCTTGCTGCGGATCCCTTGCGCCACACGTAACGCCTGGTCAAATTGACCCTTTTGGGCAAACGATTGCGCTAAAGCCGGCAGCAACCAATCTAAATGAGCCGGATCCTGAGCCAGCGATGGTATCGCTTGCACAACCTGCTGTGCCTGCTGTGGTTGACCGGCTGCCGCATAAGCCAGTGCGATGTCAGGTAGGATGCCTTGCACTCGTTCCCGTCGCGCCAGTTGCAACGCCTGGTCATACTGCTGGTAGGCTAGATATTGTCTGACGATTTCAGACAGGACCAGGTTGTTTGCCGTTGCGAGCGACCGCGCCAACTTCACGGCCTCAGCGACCGCGTCCAATTTAGCATACTGCAGCGCGATCACTTGTAACACTGGCTCTCGGTCGGTCTGCGTTTTAATTTGACCAGCTAAGGCACGCGCCGTCTGCAGCTGTCCCATGGCAGCATAGGCTCTCGCCACATGGGCAACGGCAGCAGGGCGTAAGGACGGGGCTAAAGCCTGTGCTTGCGCTAGAGCGGTCGCTAACAGCGCCGTGGCTTGACTCACTTCCCCTAAGTTGGCGTACAGCGTCGACGCTTGACTGAGCAACTGGACAGGTGTGGCGGGAAACTGCGTTGCTCGCAGGGCTTGAATTTCTGGTAGCACTTGCTGGAGGAGCGCGAGCACTGGCGCTTGCTGTCCGCTCTCAAACATCAACGTGGCAATTTGAAGTGTTTGCGTCAGGTCCCAGGACCGCTCCGCTTCCGTTTGTGACTGCGAAGCGCGGATACTCGCGAGGGCTGACTGCAGCACGATGGGCAAGAAGGCTGTTTGTCTAGAGCGCTTCAGTTCAAAGGCCATCCCTAGCAGGGTCTGGCGCTGGCGGCGCAGATCGGGCTCGCGTTGAGCCAGGGCCAGCGCTTCGTCCAAAAGTTGCCGCGCTTGCTCCGGCTTTTGCGCCTGCTGATACGAGTCCACTACGCGGAGCATGGCAATCGGGCGAAACCCGTGATCGACGCCGCGTACAATGGCTAGCGCAAAAGCATCATAGCCAGCTTTGGCATATTCACCCGCGCGGTTGAGTAGGGCTTCTTCGGGTGAGGTGGCACTGAGGGTACAGTTCGCGAGCGTCTGAGCCCGCCCCACCTGGAACGCTTCTGTGAACAACTGTTGCCCCTTACTCGCTTGCCCCACCAGCGTGTAGCCGTTAGCCACTCGCAGGAGCGGTGTGGCTTGATAACAAGCACTCGGCATCGTGGCGATGAGGGCGAGTGCCTGGTCCAAGACTTTGACCGCCGCTGGTGAGGGGTCAGTAGCCGCATATTGAAACGCAATCTCAGCGACGAGCGGCGCTTTAGATTGGCTGCCTTCCTTCCCCCAGCCTGGCTGAGTGGGCCAGAGCATCGTCAGCAGTGCGAGCACCATTAACCCGGTGCGGCGTCTCATTGCTCGTGTCATGTCTCTGCTCTCAACGTGGTGCGAAGGGGTCATCACTTCGGTGACGCCCAAGTAAACGCGGCGTGCCGCTGGGACGCTCAAGTTCATGCAAACTTTATCAAGACTGGCAGGCGTGACGGCGGGCAGCGAACCCCGCAGCGACGGCGCTGCGGTAAGAAGCAGAACGGGACGCTAAGGCCGACCGCAGCGCTGCCTTCAGACCGCGGCGACGGCGAAAAACAAACGCGCCTGAAACCTCTAGGTCCAGGTAAACCGAGTTGCCCCAGTGCTGGCTCAGACCATTCTTGCGGTCACTAAACTGTAGCGTTCGCTGCTTTGCCGCTCCTGGCTTAACCAACGGTCGCGGCGCTGCCTTCACCCCCTCTCGCACCTTAGCCGCCTTAGACACTTAACCCGACCCGAGCGAGGATGCCGCTTCCGTTGTTGGTCGGTTGCGGGTTCTGCAACTAACCAAACGTTTTTCTAGCAGTTACCTTTATGGGCGGTGAAAGCTTTGTGGCATAACATCTCCAACCAGTCTGTTCAAATGCCCCCACTGGTCCGACAAGACCATCGCACATGCAACACGATGCTTTCAGGCAAGAAGTGCCGCCACTTAAACAGCGATTGCGATGCCATTTAGGTTGATGTCAACGGTTAAGAGGTGCTACTACCGCCACCCCTCATGCCGGTAGCAGCGTCTCTCGCGCTCGGTCGCTTGGAAGCGAGTCGGAGTAGACCTCGGTGAGTCGGGAAGAGAGGGTAGTGCCGCTGACCTTACCAGGCGCTGGTTTTATGCAACCCAACCTGATTGGTTGCAAGCATAACAATTTCCTTCGATGTTTCTTAAATCGAGGGAAAAGAAACCCTTAAACAGCCTTAACCTTGACATGAAATGCTTGAGAGAGGCATCAGCACTTTGCTTGGAGAGACAGTTTGAGTCGTAACGAGTCTCTTACAGGAGAAAATTTTAGCTTTCGATCGCCGCTGACCCGGAGTTAAACCAGCAGCAAACTCATCATTCCATCACCCTTGCTTGTGCTTCAACGGCACTAACCGTTGGAGGAGTTTTTGTGCGCAAGCGTCAGGCAAAACTGCTCCTGACTAACAGCGAGTCTTGACCCACCAATTAAGAAATTAAAATATCATGACCACTGGAAATCACGTTATTTTCATTCACCCTGATGGCACCAGCCCCTCTCACTACGCGGCCGTCCGCTTTATTGATAAGGGTCCCGATGGGCGCTTAAATTGGGACACGCTTGATCGCGCAGGCGTCTACTTGGGGCACCTGGAAGACCAGTTAGGAGGAACCTCCAATGCGGGTGCCGTTACCCATGCAACAGGTGCAAAAACCTATGCAGAGTCGTTTGGTCTCAATGCCGATGGTTCTCCCATTGAGTCCTTATCTGGCAATACAGGTAAGACGATCGTTCAAGAGGCGATTGCCACCAATAAAGTGACCGCTTTAGTGCAGTCAGGAGCAGCCTATGAACCGGGTACCGCTGCCTTCGTGGCTCAAGTCGGTGAGACGACCGTCGACGGTCAGCGGATTCCACCCCGTCAACGGTTAGCAGACATCACCAGAGAGGTGATTCTGTCGGGTGCAGATTTCATTCTGGGCGGCGGCGAACTCAACCTGATTCCGGTGGGACAGAATGGCTTCCACGGCACTGCCGCTGAGTACAATGCCCTGAGCACCAACGCGCTGCAACGTCCATCGGAGAACTTGATCGACCTGGCAAAGAGCTTAGGTTACACGGTCGTCTATACCGAGCAACAACTCAACGCTTTGCTCGATCCTACTAAGTACCCCACCCCGCCAACCAAAGTATTAGGGGTCTTTGCTCCGGTTCACACCTTTAACGATCGCCCTGAAGAAGTTCTAGCTCAAAGCCAGCTGCCGCTCTACCGTGAGACCGCTCCCACCATTGGTGAAATGTTGGCTGTCACTCAGAAGTTGATGGAAAAGCACCCCAACTTCAGCAATGGCTCCATTGCGATCGTCGAAGAGGAAGGTAGCGACAACTTTGGGAACAACAACAACGCTGCTGGAACGATCGAAGGCACCCGGCGAGCCGATGCTGCCATCGGTGTCGCAGTAAACTTCATCAATAAGTATCCCAACACTTTGCTGTTAACAGCAGCGGATAGTGATGCCGGCGGCTTGCAAACCCTTGATCGCGACGATCCCACGGCACCCGTTGGCACTGTTAACAGTAACCCCACCACTTCAAGCCGACCGGTTCCCCTTGACGGTCAAACCGGCGCCAATACCCTGCCATTCATTGCGGCTCCTGATGCAAATGGCGATGTTTTCCCCTTTGCCGTTGGCTGGGTGGGCACCCCTGATTTCAGCGGCTCGATCGTTAGCAAAGCGCATGGCCTCAATGCAGACAAACTGCCTGCGACGGTCGATAACACAGGCATGTACGAGTTGATGTACGAGACGCTGTTTAAGACTGAATTGCCCTCTCGCGTGACACCACCCACGACTGCTCCCACTGCAACCCAGGACACAGGGAACGTCATCTTCATTCACCCAGATGGTACCAGCCCTTCGCACTACATGGCGCTACGGAACATCGACAAAGGGCCGGATGGTCGGTTGAACTGGGATCGGATGTCCAACGCGGGCGTTTACCTGGGGCATATGGAAAACCAGCTGACTGGCACATCCAACGCGGGTGCTGTCACTCATGCTAATGGTGTCAAGGTCTTTGATGAGTCCTTTGGTCTAGAGGAGGATAATACTGAGGTTGTGCCGCTGTCTGGGAAAGTTGGCAAAACGATCCTGGAAGAAGCGATCGACGCTGGCAAAGCGACCGCCCT
>NZ_JACJOZ010000044.1:0-195535 GCF_014695795.1 Phormidium sp. FACHB-592 | reverse complement strand
CCTGAAAATCATGAAGGCATGGTTTATGTGGTCATGATTCGGTTGATGCTGAGGCGGTTAACAAACAACCGACGAACGAGGAACTTGAAACCTGCTTAACCAGCATTTACAAACACTTTCTTAGTACCCAGTTACTGCGCGTATCAGCGCTGATAAAGGGAACAGGTATAATCGCCAGGTCAACCCCCAGGGCTTTGAAAGCAGAGCGAATCAAGGTAGCATGAGACGCTTCGACTGCTCCAATGCTGGCTCCGGCGGTAATGAGCGCTGGGGTTTTGAGTTTAGCAGCCTCTTGACCATAGGCGATCGCTGCATCGGTTTCGAGCGCCAAGGCCAGCTTTGCAATGTTGACATCAGAGTCGAGTGCGCCTTCACCTGCCTTTAAATAAGACGATAAATCGTACTGCTTTTGAGCTGCAACAGGAGTCCCGCCCAGTTGCTTGATGACGGTTACCAGAGTATCACGATGTTTTTGGTGGTCTGCCTGGTTTGCCAAGGCGACAGCCAGCACTGCTTTACCCACATCTGTACTGGTCAACTTAGTCGCCGCAAAACTGTATGCCCAGATTGCTTGATGCTCGTAAAACAGCGCTCCGTTTAGCACCTTAGCATCGTTGACATTGTTCGCGTTTTTGGTATTTTTGGCTGGGGCAGCATCAACCTGCTTCACTATTGCGGGAATGCCGATCGCGGTAGCAGCAGCACCGACAACAGCGCCTGTTCGTAGCAGATTGCGGCGCGACCAATGCTTAACACGGCGGGCGCTTACGTCAGACAGCATCTCTCTTTCCTGATCCATGTTGGTGTTCTCCCAAGTAGTGTACGAACAAGTAGTGTACGAATCGGCTCACGTGCAACTCACGTCTGAGCGTCTAACGGCAGCACCAACTTTGGTTGCAAACAAAGCGTTCCCAACCAGAGCGATCGCCCTGACAATCAAATAATTCATCGCCGAACGGTACTTAAAACCGTTTAGCCTGCTTCTTCAGAGCCAATAATGCACACGTAATCTGCTTTGATAGATAACCAGATTGACGCATAAGAACTTGCATTCAAAAGGTGATACGCAATCCCTTTGAATTTGGATCTGTTACACACAAAACCGAACTTAGCTTTCGTCTTATAGGAGCTTTAATCAAGCTCTTGCTGCATTCAAAAACGAAGGTTCCGTAAGGCGGGAGGCTGGTTACTGCGTCACGCTAGGCACACTGAATTAAGCCAATAAACACGCGATCGGAAACATCAAATACTCAAGGAAAAACAGCTTCCAGATAAATTGGTAATAAGAGCTGATAGATGATTGCGTAGTTAGATCGACTTGAGTGCTGCGGAGCCACAGCAACCCCAACGCAACAAGATGAAAGACCACCAAAACTAAATGATTGCTGCCAGGAAGCCCTAATAGTCCTGCCAGAACCATGCCTAAGTAGCTGCTTGTAATAACCCAAAGCGCAAGACGAAAAACAGCCCCTTGCCCCAGACGCAGCGTAAAGGTCTTAATGTTGTACTGGCGATCGCCCTCTATGTCGGGAATATCTTTAAAGATGGCGATCGCAAACGTGAAAACCAGCACAAAAAGGGTCAGTGCCCAAACCGAGGGCAAAATCGGTAAGCGACCTTGAAAATGCAGAAAGAGTCCGAGATTGACGATCATCCCTCGCACTGTGAAAATGCAAAGCGAAGCCCAAACTGGAAACCGCTTGAGCCGGATGGGTGGCAGCGAATAGGCTGTGCCAATCAACACGCTTATCCCCACCGTTGCCAGCAAAAACAGACCTTGTGAGAGTGCCAACAGCAGCGCTAATACACCCGCGATCGCCACAATAATGCTGCCCTGCCGACGCGAAAACTCTCCCGATGCTAGCGGCAGGTCTGGTTTGTTGATGCGATCGATCTCAATATCTTCAAGCTGGTTCAGTCCCACAATGTACACGTTGCCGCACAAACAGGCGAGCAGAGGCGGCAAGAGCACCGTTACAGCAGAAAAAAAGTCGGCAGGGACTAAGCTCGTTGCAGTGCCGAGCGCCGTGTCACTACCTGCAACAGCCAGCAAATACAGCCCGAGGACACTTAAACTGGTGCCGATGATTGTATGTGGACGTGAAAACTTCCAGAACGCATACAGCCAGGGGGCATAGCGTTGAAGCAAACTATGCTTTTTAAACTGACGCGAGGTAAGAGAAGGTTTTGAGACAGTCCGGCTCATGTGTACCCTTAAAAGAAGCAACTTTAAACTCTGGACTGTAGACGTTTCGTTACGCAAAGTCTAGTAGCTTCAGTCTGGTCATACTGGTAGCAGGCGTACAGTGCCATACGTACTATTAGGGAACCTGCTGGCAGCCCGCGATGCGCTTCCATCTTGACCCCCTACTTAGCTGCAATATCCCGGTCACAGCAAGGGGTTATGAAAGCCAGTTGGTGCTGGCAGGCGGCACCTTTATCGACGGCAGCACCTCCAAATTTTCCGCTGATGTCTACTCCAAGAACCCTACGTTGTTTTTCGTTAGGGTGGCACTTATTGGACGTGTGGAGCGATCGCTCTCGAAGTTACAACCGACGCGATCGAATCTGTTGAGGGAGTGCAAAGAATTAGGCGAAATTGATGAACTAGAGGCGTTACACCCAGTTAACAAATCCTATGTAAAGGGCACTATAGGAGAAATTATACTGCGCTCAGTAACACTACATGGAATCAGTCCTGATAATAGAAACCCTTCAGTGTTATGCGGAAAAAACCATTAGCCGCTGATTCCAATTGTACAGCGAGGTTCTGATAACCCTCTCGGTCAAGTTCTTTTGAAAGAAGCCCGATGTATCAACAGTTAGGGTTGCAGCCAAAGTGCTGAATCTGTTCTCAACTGAGGTTAAACGATGAAATCAGTCGATCCAATGAAATTAGTTAAATATACTTTCCTGGCAACTGGTATTGGTATGCTAGCAGGCACAGTCTTTCTATACATAAATACTAGTGCGTTCCTCAAAAATGCCATAAAAGCAGAAGGAACGGTGATAGAGCTGATACCATCTTACTCCGATGGCTCCACAACATATCGACCAGCCGTACGTTTTATTAACCAACAAGGTAAAGAAATCGAATTTGCATCGTCGTCAAGCTCTAACCCACCAAGTTACTCAGAGGGTCAAACGGTAGAGATTCTTTATCGACCAGAAGAGCCCCAGAAAGCAGAGATTAATAGCTTTTTTTCACTATGGGGTGCTCCGACCATTTTGGGCGGTTTAGGTAGTGCTTTCTTCACAGTTGGTGCTGTTCTCCTCGCTGTGCCTAAGCTCAAAGGACGTGAAGAAAAATATTTGAAACAGCAAGGGACCCCCATTAAGACTGAATTTCAGAGTGTAGATATCAACACCATGCTATCAGTGAATGACAGGCATCCTTTCCAGGTCATAACGCAGTGGCAGAACCCGTCTACTTCGGAAATACATGTCTTTGAAAGCGGCAATATATGGTACGACCCATCAGAATTTATTACGAACCAGCAAATTACTGTCTATATCGAGAAAGAGAATCCTAAGAAGTACTGGGTTGATCTTTCGTTTCTTCCCAAAATGGCTGAATAATAAGCCACACAGTAAGTTGGCTAATAAGAACACTAGAGCGATCGCTATGCAGAAGGCGATCGCTTTAGAAGCCGCGATTAGATATGCACGAGTAAATAAAGCATTCTATTTAAGGGTAATTGTGCTGAACTTGTACAGCAATATTTGAAATAACTGCCGAAAAATAAGAGTTCTACAGAAAGTTTCAGTAGAAAAAATTTTGTACACAGCTAAATTTGTATACAGCTAAAGTTATGGAGTGTTCCTGATTGGTTATTTTGGCAATCCTTCGATCGCATCCAGAAGAGGTATGACAGATTTGGAATAGAAGCGCTCTCGATAAACGCCACCTGCTTCAACAACCCGAAAATAGCCTGTTATACAGTTTCGTTGCACAATGTGTCCATCCAGGTGATGTATGTTATCCCAATCACCTGTGTTGCCAATGGCGATCGACTGCCAGGGTTTCTTCACTTTTTTAGAACTTTTAGTCCCTTGAGGATGGGCTGGAAGCCCAATAATACCTGAGATTAAACGCGCATATCCAGTACGTCCACTATGAGTGCAGTTCACTTTCATATTCTCAAAAACACCAGGGTTCAAAAGTCCATTGGTTTTAACTGCGATACACCCCCTTGCATTGAAATAGACTTGATTCAGCACTAAATTCCATCTAGGGGAATGATAGTTCAAGGCGTGATACCGAGGGGTTATGTTTTGAACTTGAGAGAGTGTATTTTTTGAGGATAAGCTACACCTAATAGGATTACGCTATGAAGCTTTGAGAAGTTGGGATGGAGTTCTAATGCTTCTAGTAGGATGGCACCGCCAAGACTATGACCAGATAGTATAACTTCTTCTTTTTCGACTGCAATTGCCTCTACTAGGCGAACCGCAACTTCTTTAATGCGACGCTCAGACTCATGGAAATTGGCAACTAGTTTAGTTGGATTTCCTTCTAAGGTGTTCCACTTAAACTCTTGGATCTCCAAATCCCAATGAAGTTCCTTAGCAAATTTCCGATATTGATTGGTGATAAGTGATTCCTGCCCAAGTTCTGAAAACCCATGAACATGAATTAGCTTCATAGCGGTTCTTCTGCTTGTCAAACTAGCTTACCTAGATTGCCCGCATGAGTCACAAAAACTTCAAACTTCCTCGGAATTAAACAATGAAGCTAGTTGTACAGTCTTCCCCCGATATGAACTTACCACTTTCTTGCTAAGTACTCCTCCAACTTTGCCAAAGTGATCGCCTCTCACTACAGTTTGAAGTAACACGATCGTCCCTAACTCAAGTCCATTGCAATGCCTCAACTCAACCGATAAAACCATTAAAGCGATCGCAAATACGTTTTACGATCGCTCCCTGAAACGGTGGTTCAACAAATAAAAGCAAGAGCTAAAGGACAAGTTTTAGCCCTTAGCCTTTCTCTAAGCCTCTTTTCCGTTATCTACTATCGACAACATCCCTTGCAACGTGGCGGGAATGCTGCGCGGGTCCATAAACATTACCTTACTGCTATCGCTCTTGCCGATCGTGGTTCCCATATCCAAATAGTTCAGCGCTAGGAGCATCTTGCCTGCTTCGGGAGCGCTGGAATCAGCTTTGAGGGATTGATTCACAATCTGAATCGCTTCAGCCGTTGCCTGTGCCTTCAAGACTTGATTTTGCCGTTCTGCCTGAGCACGCAGGACGATCGCCTTTTGTTCTGCTTCTGCCTGCAAAATAACTGATTTCTGACGGGCTTCGGCATCAAGGACTTGCGCTTCTGCCTTGCCTTTAGCAGAGTTTACAGCCGCTTCGCGTTCGCCTTCAGAGTTTAGAATGGCAGCTCGTTTGCGTCGTTCTGCCGACATTTGGAGTTCCATCGATTCTTGTACAGCTTGCGACGGAATAATGTCACGTAATTCTACCCGTGTTACTTTCACGCCCCAAGGATCGGTAGCTTCGTCTAGCTCTTGCAGCAAAAGATCGTTGATCTGCGAGCGAGCAGTAAAGGTTTCGTCCAGCTCCAGCTTACCCATTTCGGCACGAATTTGGGTTAGCACAAGGTTGACCATCGCAGACTGCAAGTCCTGTACTTTGTAGTACGCTTTCGCCATATCAATGATGCGCCAGTAAACTACAGCGTCTACTGTAATAGACACGTTATCGCGGGTAATGGAGGGCTGGGGTGGAATATCCAGGACTCGCTCCCGGATAGTTCCCTGGTAAGCGACTCGCTCCAGCACTGGTACGACGAACTTCAGTCCGGGTTCCAGTTTGCGATCGTACACACCAAGACGCTCAACCAGAGCTTCATTGCCTTGCTGAATGACTTTGGCGGACGAGAGTGCTACACCGCCACCACCGATTAATAGAGCTAAAAACCAA
The DNA here is from genome assembly GCF_014695795.1 of Phormidium sp. FACHB-592. Lineage (NCBI taxonomy): Bacteria > Bacillati > Cyanobacteriota > Cyanophyceae > Oscillatoriales > Oscillatoriaceae > Phormidium > Phormidium sp. FACHB-592. The sequence continues at coordinate 189,601 of NZ_JACJOZ010000044.1, read as the reverse complement.
CCAAACATTGCGGTTGTCTCCTCTTTTGTGATTGTGAGTTGAAATGGTTACTTGTACGTTCGCCAACGTTGGCTATTGGTACTTCAGGAATGCAGCAGATGTTGTGGCATGACAATCAGCGTCGTGCCCTGTCGTGCTACCACGTAGACCTTTTGGTTTGGGGCGATCGTCACTTCATCATCTTCACAGCGCGCTGCCCAGGAATTGCCCTCATAGCGCACCCGTCCGCTTTGCCCCGGTAGAATTTCGGTCAGCGTTTCGGCTTCAGTCGCATCAAACTTACGGGCAGCTCTGTGTTGCACCAGTCGGCGAGAGTAGAACACAAGCGACAGGGATAATACCATCCAGAGCACCACCTGCAAGCCTAATGGCACAAGGTGTGCGATAGCAGCGACGACTAACGCGCTAATGCCTAGCACACAAGCAACGAACGCAGTGGGCACAACTACTTCGACGAGACAAAGAACTGTTCCAACGATGAGCCAGATGATTGTGGGAGTCAGCGCCATAGAACCATTTCCTGACAAAGTGAGTGAAATTGAACGCGATCGCTACTTTTAGATCCAAGCTGTAAAGACTGCATTTCGGATGGAGCAAAGCGATAAATTTCTTAAGCCAAATTTCTTAAGAAACCGATTGAGTCCGTTTGCCGATTCAACCCTATAGTTGATAGGCAATTAGTCTAAATTGGTCTACGATGCGCTACTTGTAGAGTGCCTTGTTATAAAATTCCCCGAAACGTATAGCAGTGACCAGAACGCTCAGTTTCTTTACGCTCCGTTATTTTCTGCACTGCGCCTATAAACTCAATGACGCTCTGAAACGATGTCTTTGCTAGCGCTATAGCCAGTGTAATCCCAGTTATAGCGAGCTGTCTGAGCGATTGCACCTTTCCATCCCCGTCTCTTAGACCAGCACGTACCATCTGCCGTAAACGTATGAGTGATTCCAAACCACAGCTTTGCTGCCCTAACCCAAACTGTGCTGCGCCCCTAAACGCGGTCGGGCTTGAGAGCTGCGAATCGTGCCAAACACCATTGATTTACCGCTACTTCTGGGCAGTTGGGCAGGGCATAGAACAGTTTCCCGTAGGGTCGCAGGTTGCAGGTAGGTATATCGTCACTGCACCACAGGTTTGGCTAGAGACACAGCCCAGTTTGCCACCAGAGCTTCCCCTTGACTGGTCAGAGGCAGTGTTGCCGTATCTGCATCTTTATCCCCATCGGCTACGCGTGCCAGAGGTATATGGCTTTTGCCCAGAGACAGAGTCAGTCCAGCCAGGTACTCTGTTGTTGCTCGAAAATGTGCCGTTAGATGAGAAGGGCACGCTTTACACCGCGATCGCCCATGCCTGGAAGGACGCAACGGCAGTACGTCAAGTCTACTGGCTGTGGCAACTACTCGAACTCTGGACACCGCTGCTTGAACAGGGCGTTGCTTCCAGTCTGCTGGCAGCCAATAATATTCGGGTCGAAGGCTGGCGTGTGCGCTTGTGTCAACTCTTTAACGATGCAGACGTGCTAGCTGCATCAGATGCAACAACACCCACTGCCGCTCCAGAGTTGGCTGATCTAGCAAATCGCTGGCTAGAATGGGTGGCTCATACTAAGCCAGACGTGGCAGAGTCGTTGCGGGCATTGTGCCATCAAATGCGAGACGGCGTGGCACTTAGTACGATCACGACTCAACTTAATCAATTGCTCATGATACAGGCTGCCCAACTGCCATTGCGGGTGCAGCTTGCGGGCGCAACCGATACAGGACCACAACGATCACACAATGAAGATGCCTGCTATCCCGTTACTATCACGGGCAGGGATCGAGCAGAGGCATTAGCATCGCAGTTGGCGATCGTCTGTGATGGCATTGGTGGTCATGAAGGCGGTGAAGTTGCTAGTCAAACAGCCGTGCGAACGCTCAAGCTTCAGGCACAGGCACTGCTAGCGGAGGTTGCAGAACAAACAGAGTTGGTCGCCCCTGACTTGCTGATACAACAGCTAGAAGCCTCAGTGCGCGTGGTCAATAACTTGATTGCTAGCCAGAATGATACTCAAGGGCGAGCCGATCGTCGCCGCATGGGCACCACGCTGGTCATGGCACTTCATGTCGCACAGCGTCTGCCATTAGAGGAACAGACGATAGACGGAGCCGCCACCGGACACGAACTTTATCTCGTTAATGTGGGCGATAGCCGTGCCTACTGGATGACTCCTCGCTACTGCCATCGGCTGACGGTAGATGATGATGTGGCAGCGCGAGAAGTGCGACTGGGACGATCGCTCTATCGCGAAGCACTACAACGACCCGATGCTGGGGCACTGACCCAGGCGATCGGCACCCGTGATGCCGAATTTCTTCGACCAACCGTACAGCGCTTTATTCTGGAAGAGGATGGCGTGTTGCTACTTTGCTCTGATGGACTCAGCGACAACGAACTAGTTGAACAAGCATGGGCAGAATACACGGATGCCACTCTTAAAGGCAAATATTCTCTAGACTTAGCTGTAAAAAACTGGATTAGCTTGGCAAATCAAAAGAACGGTCACGACAACACATCTGTTGTTATCCTCCGCTGCAACGTTTCGTCTGCCTTGCCAGAACCATCCTTACCAAGCTCCGGCACCAGTAGAACCGAGTCTGAATGGTCGCCTGCCTCAAGGGCGTTGCTAGAGGATGAACCGTCAGCAACCAGCCACCCCGTTAGCTCAAACGCTGCACCCTCAAACGGTAAACGTCGATCGTTAGTTGTGAGCGCTGGATTAATTGCTCTCTTGTTGCTTGGCGGCGGTATCGGGTTAGCTGCCTGGTCACAGCTCAACCCCACCAGCTTTCAGCAATTTCGTGAGCGAGTGTTTCCACAGACGTAGTAAGGGGTGCAGTCTTATGCAAAGATAAGAGACTGTCGAGAGTATTGAATGCACTGACAGCCGAGATGGCTGTTATCCAGGAAGCCTTAGTTATGCAAGTTGGTGAAACGTTCCCAGTTGGAAATCGTGTCCGCGTGGTGGCATCAGTTGTTGTCTACCATCATCCAGAGCATCGCAATGAAGCGTTTGACTTAAAGGGGCAAGAAGGGGAAGTGATCCAGGTGCTTCAGGAATTGCACGGTAGACCGATCAGCGCCAACCTGCCGTATATCGTCAAGTTTGACAAAAAATTCCGCGCCCATTTTCATCAGAGTGAGCTAGAGCAGGTTTAACAGTTATTAGTAGCTGTGGGTACTGATCGTTAACGATCGCTCAAAAGTGCAAAACCTTCTGTCGGTGACGTTATACATAACATCCCCACTGCTGCTCTATTGCAAGAAAAACACCTTTGAAGGCTATGTCCGATCGTGGTGCTAGCTTTGCCGTCGATTGAACCAGTCGAAGAAATTGAAATCGCCCTGCATCTTTTGCAGTTCTGCCTGATTTGCTGCTGCCGTGCGGTAGTACCAATCGCAGTAGTCCTCAAATTCGGTGCGGTACTCTACTTCACGATAAAAATCGCGGGTCAACGCATAAGCGACAATCGCCTCTGAAACGGATGGAGGGGCGAGCGTAAACCAGCGAATATGCTTAAACATAGTTGTTTGTAACAGAGGAAAATTACTGTCTCTAGCTATTGCGTTAGTGACACCTTAGATCAAGAACTGTAGTATGTTCAAAGTCTCCAACCATTGTGTAAACCAGATACAGTCCCTTCTCGTCTACCGCAGATGTAGACCAATTAGCAAGCTGTTTCAAGCCGCTTGGGATAACGCCACCAATTTTGCCATTCTGTACAAACGCCACTTGTGCTTTGTCATTGTAAAAAGCCTGGATGCTAGCTCTTGTTCCTTGATAGCGTCTTAGCTCTCCCACAAAGTAAAAACAGTGCTGTCCGTTACCAGGGGGGCGAGTTACTCTGCTCTGAAGCATTACTGATGACGTGTTAGGCGAATGTTCGGTCGCTCGAAGGTCGTTTTCGTATTCGCTAAGTACACGGTTGTTAGCAAGATATGAATCAGCACTCGTCACAAGGAGCAAAAATAGAGTGCCACCAACCGCTAAACAGATTGCTACTAAAGGAATGAACAAAAGACTGTGGGTTAAATGCTTCCAGGCTGTTTTTGATGCCATACGGCTTTGACGGTCAAGCAATTCAGTTCGCTGAGGTACGGCTCTCCATTAAAACCCATACCTCAGCAATCTCTACCCTATTAAACAGTGTACTCAAGCTTAAGCATTACTGTTGGAGATAAGGACTTCACCTTTTAGCATCCGTTGGGCAGCATCTAGAAGTGCTTCTTCCAGGTAGGGCTTAGTGAAGTAACCACTGGCTCCAAGGGAGACTGCCATCTGGCGGTGACGATCGGCACCGCGAGAGGTCAGCATGGCGATCGGTAGGTGCGTAAGGTTGGGGTCTTTCTGGATACGAGAGAGCAGTTCCAGACCATCCATGCGAGGCATCTCGATGTCGCAGAACACGATATCGCACGGTAGCCCAGCGCGGAGTTTCTCCCATGCTTCCTGACCGTCGCGTGCCTGCTCTACCCGGTAGCCAACCTTGTTGAAGGTCATAGATAGCAGTTCGCGTACTGTGATGGAGTCGTCCACAATGAGTACAGTTGGCTCGGTCTTGGCGATCGGCGCTTCCTGAATCATGCTCACGCCGTCTTGTTCCCACAGCGAACCGCCTACATCCTTGCGAATGCGACCCAGCGAGAGGTCGATCAGCTCCAATACGTCAGCGATCGGCATGATACGACCATCCCCTAACACGGTTGCCCCTGCAACACCAACAGGCTTAGGAATCGGTCCCTCTAGCTGCTTGATTACAATTTCCTGTTCGCCCAGTACTTGATCCACTTGAAGCGCCAGGAAGTTGCCAGCACTGCGTAGAACGACGATCGACACAATATCGTCTTCCTGGTTACCGCCATACACATTACCTCGACTGAGGTGACGGCTGTACGATAACAATTCACTCAGAGGACGCAGGGGCAACAATGAATCACGCCAGGGAATGCAGGCTTGCCCTTCGGCGTTGGTTTGAATGCGTTCTTTCGGCACGTCGAGCATATCTTCTACCCCATCCATTGGGAAGGCGATACGGGCACGATCGCTGATACAGCACAGTGCTTTGGAAATACTCAGCGTCAGCGGTAGCCGAATCGTGAATGTTGTACCTTTGCCATAAGTGGAGTCAGTGTTAATGGCACCACGAATTTCACTCAGGCTGGTACGAACCACATCCATGCCTACTCCCCGACCGGAGAAGTCATCAGCTTGATCCTTCGTGCTAAAGCCTGCATGGAAGAGTAAGTCGTAGACATCTAACCGCGCCATGTTTCTGGCTTCGGTTGCGGTAATCAGTCCTTTTTCGATTGCTTTCGCTTTAACGCGATCGATGTCGATTCCTGCACCGTCATCAGAGACCGAAATGATGGTTTGGTTCCCCTGGTGGAACGCACGAATGGTAATGCGTCCAGAAGGCGGTTTGCCGGCAGCACGACGCACTTCAGGCGACTCAATGCCGTGGGTAATCGCGTTGTTCACTAGATGGGTCATTGGATCATAAAGCTGTTCCAAAATCATCTTGTCGATCAACGTTTCACGCCCTTCGACGTTCAGTTCTGCCTGCTTACCAACTTTCATTGCAATATCACGCACGGCACGCGGCAGTCGATCGGCAGTTTGAGCAAAGGGCACCATGCGCGATCGGGTTAGTCCTTCCTGCAACTGAGTAGTTACCTGACGGAACATCCGCGTCACCTGATCCGTTTCATCCACAATGAACTCAATGTCAGACGACGACTCACGCACTCGCACAATCAGCTCAATCATTTCTTGTGAGAGGCTGTGGAAACCCGTAAAGCGATCCATTTCTAAGGGATCGTATTCAATCCCAGTTGCATTAGCCGTTTGAGCAAAGACTCCACTCTCACGCGCTGACGCTGATGCCCCAAAGGCGCTGCGGTGGCTCTGGCGGCTAGCAAGAAGCGAACTTTCAAGGAGCGATCGTTCATACAAATCTTGCATCCGTTGCCCCACGTCGCTAAGTTGCTGCACCTGATACAGCAAGTTATCGAGCGACTGACGAAGACGTTCCTGGTCTTCCTCCAGGCTGTTGCGGTTTACCACCAGTTCCCCAACAAGGTTACTGAGATTATCCAAATGCTTGACTGGTACCCGCATCGTCTGCTCACTAAAGACTCGACCGGGGCGGGTAGGGCGGCGATTCTGAGCCGCTACGCCACTACGGGCAATCTTTACCGTTGGCGAGCCGCCCATCTTTTCTTCAGCATCTTTCAGCAGGTCGTCCAGCTCATCAAACTCAGAGATGCGAGTGACGGTTGTATCACCTCGTTGGTTGCCAGTATCGGACACTTCAAACGAATCATCTTGTAACAGGGATTCGAGTTCAGCAAAGTCATCCACTGATGACGCAGATTCCCCTGCGCTTGATGTATTCCCCAATTCTGATAAGCCAGCAGAGAAATCTGAACTAGAGTTATCTGCTAAGAAAGCGTCTAACTCCGTTAAAGCATCGGCTGAAGAGTCTTGATCAAGAAACGCCTCTAAACCTGAAAACTCATCTTCTGCGGCATTATCTGATGCTAATAGGCTGTCCAGGTCATTGAACGCATCAGTTTCTTCGCTGAGTAGATTATCAAAAGCTGACAGTTCTCCAACACCTGCTGGTTGGCTTTCATTAATAAGTAGGTCATCAAACTCGTCAAGGGCATTCGTTGAGGCAGGCGCGCTTGATTCATCCATCAAGCGATCGAATTCGGTAATGCTATCGCTGGTGCTGTTATCGTCGCTCGTGCCTTCCCAATCAAAATCGAATGCAGCGGCTTCTGGTGTCGCTGCCTCTGGTGGTGCGGCTTCAAAGAGTGAGTCTGTTGCAGCAGTGTTATCAGCAGGCAAGGCATCAAAATCAAGTGCATCGAAACCAGAATTCTCTAAGTCGAGTGCAAAGTCTTCACTCTCAGCATTTTCTGTGGCAGTGCTGTCGCTCGTGCCTTCCCAATCAAAATCGAATGCAGTAGCTTCCGGTGCTGCTGCCTCTAAGGGTGCAGTGTCAAAGAGTGAGTCTGTAGCAGCAGCGTTATCAGCAGGCAAGGCATCGAAATCAAGTGCGTCGACATTAGAATTCTCGAAATCGAGTGCAAAGTCTCCACTCCCAGCATTTTCTGCGGCAGTGCTGTCGCTGGTGCCTTCCCAATCAAAATCGAATGCTGCCGCCTCGGGTAGTGTGGCTTCAAAGAGTGAGTCTGTTGCAGCAGTGTTATCAGCAGGCAAGGCATCAAAATCAAGTGCGTCGACATTAGAATTCTCGAAATCGAGTGCAAAGTCTCCACTCCCAGCATTTTCTGCGGCAGTGCTGTCGCTAGTGGCTTCCCAATCAAAATCGAGTGCAGCAGCTTCCGGTGCTGCTGCCTCTGAGGGTGCGGCTTCAAAGAGTGAGTCTGTAGCAGCAGCGTTATCAGCAGGCAAGGCATCGAAATTAAGTGCGTCGACATTAGAATTCTCGAAATCGAGTGTAAAGGCTTCACTCTCAACATTTTCTGCAGCAGTACTGTCGCTGGTGCTGTTATCGTCGCTGGTGCCTTCCCAATCAAAATCGAATGCAGTAGCTTCCGGTGCTGCTGCCTCTAAGGGTGCAGTGTCAAAGAGTGAGCCTGTAGCAGCGTTATCAGCAGGCAAGGCATCAAAATCAAGTGCATCGAAACCAGAATTCTCGAAATCGAGTGCAAAGTCTTCACTCCCAGCGTTTTCTGTGACAGTGCTGTCGCTGGCGATATTTTCGTCGCTGGTGCCTTCCCAATCAAAATCGAATGCAGTAGCTTCCGGTGCTGCTGCCTCTGAGGGTGCAGTGTCAAAGAGTGAGTCTGTAGCAGCAGTGTTATCAGCAGGCAAGGCATCGAAATCAAGTGCATCGAAACCAGAATTCTCGAAATCGAGTGCAAAGTCTTCACTCCCAGCGTTTTCTATAGCAGTATTATCTAGGGCAACGCTGTTGCTGGTGTCTTCCCAATCAAAATCAAATGCAGCGGCTTCTGAGGGTACTGCGTCTGACGGTGCTGTCTCTGGTGGTGCGGCTTCAAAGAGTGAGTCTGTTGCAGCCGCGTTATCAGCAGGCAAGGTATCAAAATCAAGTGCATCGAAACCAGAATTCTCGAAATCGAGTGCAAAGTTTTCACTCTCAGCATTTTCTGTAGCAAGACCGTTAGTGCCGTTTTGATCGCTGAGATCAAATGACAACGCATCGCCAAAGTTTAAGCTCTCTGTAGCTGGCGAAGTAGGGGAGAGGTTAATGTCAACGTCTTCAGGAGCATTAGAGGCAAATAGATCATCACTAAAGCTTAGACTGGCTTCAGCCGTTGAGTCTTGAGAAGGAACAGTATTGTCTAGAGCATCGCTCTCAAACAAGTCGAAGTCCAGGCTCTCATCATCAAAACTGGCTTCACTAGCATTCGCAGCAGGATCAGTAACGTCTTCACCAAACGCCGCGATCGCATCAAGCTCGGTGCTAGTAGCGTCAGTGTCAGTTGATGCAAACAGGTCAAAATCCATAGCATCACGATCAGGCTCTGGTTGTTGACCCGCACCATTAGTCAGCACAGGCTCATCTAACTCAAATAGATCATCGTTTAGAGCAAGATTCTCATCTAAGGGCGCGATCGGCTCCAGACCATTCAGATTATTCAAATCATCCAGATCATCTAGACCATTCAAATCAGTAAGACCGAGTAATTCGTCGCTGAGTGTGTCGGCTGTCTCACTAGATTGCGGTTCTGATGAGACGCCAATGGTCAGCAGATCGTCTGGCAGATCGAAGCTCTCATCCGATTGATTTGGCTGGTCAAAGAAATCACCTAAGGCATCCGTTGGTTCCAGTGGCTGCGTTGCTGAAAGGTCATCTAGCGAGATAGATTGCGGTTCTGATGAGGCTTCAAAAGCAAAGGCAGTAATATCAGACCCGTCTAAAGAGCGATCGAGCAAGGACTCACTGAGCAAGTCGGCTGAATCGGCGATCGTGTCTGGTGCTTCACCAAACGGATCTCCAAGGGCTTCTACTGGGTCAGTTAGCTGCTCTGAAGGCTCCGAAACCAGCCAGGAGTCTGATGCATCCAATAGATTTGTATCCAGAGCGCTATCTGTGCCAAAGCTACCAAAATCAATGTCCAGCCCAGTCTCTAAGTCAGCAGCTTCTGAAGTGCTGCTGGCAGCAGTGCCAAAGTCAGACTCGTTGAAGTCAAATTCGTCGAAGGCAAGGCTCCCTGCATCCGTTGCTAAGTCATCCGCTATTGGTAGTTCAACTGTTTCAGCATCTAACGCTGAAGCATCTAGATTAAAGGCATCTGAAGTATTAGGAGCTTCCTGAGCCGAAGGCACTGCCCATGGGTCAGAAAAATCGGTCTCGAATGTTGTATCGGCAAGCGGTGGCGCTGCTTCCCCCGAGGGTAAGGACCAATCTAAAGATTCAAGATCAGCATCGGCTGAAAGAGTTTCGGGTAATGTCTCATCAACTGGCGGTATGTCATCAGTGAGCCAAGACGAGATCGATGGCTCAAGCCCGTCATCCGTCAGTTCTTCTAGTGCTAAATCTTCTACCAGCTCAAGTTGAGGGTCGCTCGGCGGCTGTTCAGCCGTTGAACTCAGCAGACTGCTAAAGTCCAGATCATCCTGTTCAGACAATCCCTCAAGTGATTCCAGCATAAAGCCGTCATCGCTCAACTGATTGCCGAAGTCCTCTGTATTCGTTGGGCTTGTGGCGAGATCTTCGTCACCAAGTGGTAGCACAGGCTGCTCGTCAAACGATAAAGCTGAATCAGCAACAGCCGAGTCAGGTTCGCCCCAGGGATCAACGATCGTGGTTTCAAGCAGGGTTGGAACTGGGGGTAGCTCAAACATTTGCTCATCCAGTTCCGTGGTGAAGGGGTCATCCACATCGTCCAGATTTAGTTCTACAGGCTGAAGCTCTGAATTAGTTTGGAACTCTGAGAAGGTAAGGTCTGGCTCGGCATCCATGCCAGTAAAGAGTCCACCTAAATCCTCCAAGGGGGGAGCGGACTCAGGTGCATCGTCAAACATAAGTCCGGCAAGGTCTGATTCAACAACATCCGGTGAACCCATCTCAGAGTCTAGGTTCAAGTCGCCAAAAATATTGTCAAAGGCAGTACTGCTCTGCTCTGCTGGTGTATCCGTTACGCCCAATTCACCCCAATCTTCGGCACTTGAGTCAGCCAACAAATCGTCTAGATCAGCTTGAGCCTCGCTGGTAGTATCAAAGAGACTGCTGGCTTGATCTGTAGACGTGTCCGTTAGCGCTGAAACACTCAAGTCTGTAGAGTCCAAGCCCGTAAACAGAGCGTCTAAATCAGCCTGAGCATCGCTACTGGTGGGAAGGGCGCGATCGTCAATCAATTCGCTTGGTAGCGCGTCTGGTTGCAGCAGATCATCGCTGAACAAATCGGTGAGCGCATCCTGAGAGGAGGTCGAAGCCGCTTCCTGACCAATTTCTGACTCGTCAAATAGGAGATCAGAAAAGTCGGCAGCCGTATCAATATCGGTCGTATCATTAGCGCTGACGACCCGCACATCCGCAGGAAGAGCAATAACCTCTTCTTCTTGCCAGGTTGAACCGAGGTCGGGCATCTCGCCTTCAAACAGGTCTGCCAGGCTATTGAGTTCTGCCATGCCTACTTCGGGACCATTTTGGTCAGCGTGATCGGCTTCAGCAGGTACTGTGCCGAAACTGTCATTCAGGTCAAAACTATCGCCAAAATCGATTTCAGGCGCAGCGTCATCCATTCCAGCAAACAAAGCATCGTCAGCCGTTGCAGTGGATGGCTCTGTGAGCCAATCAGCATCATCTGTAGCCGCTAGCAGATCAGCAAAGTCGTCAATCGCAGGTTCAACAATTGGTGTCGGTGGCTGTAGCGCTTGCAGTTGAGCGCACGGCACAATTTCGGACGCACGCCCTGAGAGAACCAGTTCTTGTGCCTGCTTAATGTCTTTGATGACAATTGGAGCCAGCATTCGATAGGCATTATCACGATGAGCGATCGCGGCTCTTGACATCTCGATCAAGGCACACCAGTCGGGCAGGTCAAACTGATCACCAATGCTGATCAAGTGACGACAGAGATCCTGAAGCTGTTGGCGGTTGGCATCATCCAACTCCGACTGTTTAAACAGTTGCAGCATCTCGCGTAGACGCAGAGGAATGTCGTTTTGGAATAGCAAAACGAACGCACTATCCTGTTGGGCGGAAGAGGCAGCAGGACTGCTGACGGTGATCGGACGACTAGCAGCAGTAGCCGCAGTTGCTGGAGCAGCATTACTTGCCAGCACATTCAAATGTGTTTCTAGCGCGTTAAAGACTGGCTCAACGCCAGCTACAGTCGCTTTAGCCGTTTCATCAGTCAATCCAAACGGTCCTTGGAGCTGTCCAACCAACTCTTGCAAGGCATCAAAGACTTGCAAAAACAAACCTTCGAGCTTTTGATCAACCTTGACAGGGGACTCTTTAAGAATCTTGAAGTAGTCTTCGAGCCGATGGGATACTTGCTGGATGCTGTTTAAGCCCAGCATTGCTGCACCACCCTTAACAGAGTGTGCCGCCCGAAACAGTTCGTTGACCATCTCCTGGTCTTCGATGGTGCTTTGCAGATTGAGCACACCTTGCTCGATCGTATTGAGGTGGTCTTTTGCCTCCTCAATGAAGTAGCCCATGATTCGCTGTTGCTGTTCAGGCTGCATGGCAGTATCCTATCTCTCTGGAAAGTATGATGATTGCTACCGAAAGGCATGGTACGCTCTACCAAATCGATCGCACTCAGGGTCTTGATCAGGAAACCTTAGTCGTGGTGTGTCTAGCTTGAGGCTTTGCGAGCCGCTATCCAGGCTGACAGCAACGATATAACGAGGCTTATATAAGCCAGTTCGCATAACACACCTGAATTGCTCTACTGTACCTGATACATCTGAAATTGACACCTGACGCCGAGCGCTGTGGTCTAGTGCTATTTGCGCTCAATCGTTTCAACGCGGAACCGTTCTACAGATGTAAGTAGATCGCGGGCAACACCCACCAGGTTTTGCAGCGAACCAGACACTCTTTGCGCCTCCTGAGAGGTTTCCTGAGCGGTCAACTCAACCGATTGCATGACCTGAGCGACCGCGCGTGAGGTCTCAGTTTGCTCAACAGTGTCTGCTGTAATCGAACGCACTAGCACGTCGATTCGGTTGGAAACCTGAATGATATCTTCGAGCGATCGCTTCGCCTGTTCTGCTAATCGAGTGCCTTCAATGACCTGCTGTGTCCCTTCCTCCATTGCGGTCATTACAGAGCCTGTTTCACCCTGAATTTGCAATACGATTTGTTCGATTTCTTTCGACGCTTTGGCGGCACGGTCAGCTAACTGTCGCACCTCGTCAGCAACGATCGCGAACCCACGACCCGCTTCGCCTGCCCGTGCTGCTTCAATACTGGCGTTAAGTGCCAGCAAGTTGGTACGAGAGGCAATTTGCGAAATCAAAGCGACGATCTTAGAAATCTCTTGCGATGATTCTGCAAGACGTTTCACCTTGCGCGTGGTTTCTGCCACCGTTTCGCGGATTTCGAGGATACCTGCCACAGTCCGTTCTACTGCTTCCCCACCCTTAAGCGCGGTTGCCGATGCCGATCGTGCGACTTCCTCCGCTTCCCGGGCGCTTTCTGCCACCCGTTGAATCGAGTCGGTCATCACCTGCACCGAGTTCAACGTGACTGCAAGCTCTTCTGCCTGTCGGAGTGCATCAGACGACAAACTACGGGCAAACATTTCATTGTCGGTCGAGCCTTTACTAACCTGCCGCGCTGCTACTTTCACCTGTTGCACAATTTCTCGCAGGTTTTGGATCGTCAGGTTGAACGAGTCAGCAACGGCACCCAGCACGTCTGCTGTTACCTCTGCCTGCACCGTCAAGTCACCACGAGCTGCGCCTTCCACATCGTCTAGCAGTCGAATCACCTGACGCTGCAAATCTTCCTTCGCTTGCTCTTGCTCTTCTGCCTTGCGTTGCGCTTCACTGGTAGTGGTAAGAATGACCCGTGCCATCTGGTTGAAGCCCGATGAGAGATGACCAAATTCATCTTCGGTATAAACCGTAGCTCGAGCATTCAAGTTGCCCTGACAAACCGAATTAAATTGCGCTTGCAAATCATCCGTCGATTGCTTGATTTTCTTGGCAGTAAATTGCCCCACAGCAAAGGCTGCCATCCCACCCGACAAACCGCCCACTAAAGCCATCGCCCAGCCAGTGCCCTGAAGTCGCGAAATGACCGCACTGGAGAGTTCCTTTTCTCGAGGTGTGGCATTCTCACCCGTGCCAGGTAGGGTGCTAGTAGAGATAAGATTCACCACTGCCACTGCCACTGCTGAAAAGATCCCCGCTGTGACCGCAGTGTAGAACTGCTTACGTTCAATAGGTGCATTCTCTAAAAACGCTAGTGCCCCTTGTTCAACGCTGGGACTAGGTTCAACTCCTTGCTGGTCAGACTGGGTAAATGTTGGTACTTGCTCGGACGTACTGGAGATGCTGAAGACTTCATCATCGGAGATGGTAGAACGGGTGCCGTTACTGCCAAAGCCCATGGAGTCAAAGTCACCAGCAGTACTACTACTTGCTAAAGCACTGCTTCCTGGTAAATCAAAACCAGCATTAACAGAGGGGCTTGTAAAGCCAGCAGAATTTTCCGAAAGATCAAAATCGGCGAGATTGCCAAGATCATCAAATTCGTCAAACTCATCTAGAAAATCGGCGCTGGTTTGCCTGCTACTACCAGAATCTGCATTAGCACGGTCACTGTAGAGGGAGTCTGCTGGCTCTTGTGTAAAGCCGCTGGTTGCCCCAAACTGATCACTCTCATACACCCCCGTACTACCCATAAACAGGGTCTCATCTTCGGTGATGCGGTGATTGCTGCTGTTACGAGCTGCATCTAAAGGGGGCGTGGAGTGATCGTTTTCAATCGTGTAGGATGGCTGATCGATCGGTGATGCGCCTGGCAGATCCAGTGGTGCAAACGCATCATCAAACTCGTCTAAAGCGGCAGCAAACTGGTCATTGTTGGGAGTGGATAGTGTGCCATAGCTCGACGTACTAAAGTCCGACGTGCCGTAATCAGGCGTACTGAAATCGGGTACATCGAAGTCGATCGCACCGGGTGTACTATTGGTGTCAAAGTTCAGCGGTTCTGCTGGCGGCTGCGAGAATGCGTCATCTTGCGGATGATCCAGTGCTGCATCAACCGAGAATGGATCAGAGAGAGAATCAAAACTGTCTAAGGCACTGGCTTCCTGTAACTGCGTACCATTATCAAATGGGCTAGCGAACGGCTCGTTTGCTAACGACGCAAAATCCTGCCCGTATGTGTCTGATGCAGAGTTAAAGCTGGAGTCGAAGTTTGAGTCAAAATTGGGGTCAAAGCTAAGGTCGTCAGCACCGAACGCATTGTCAAACTCATTACTTAAATCCAGATTATTGAAGCCCAGGTTATCATCCTGATCCCAATCTGTAGACGGAGTAGCTGGTTCGGATGACGCATAGGCATCAGACGCGATCGCTCCACCAAAATTATCTTCACCCGCATCACCTGCCTGGCTATCAATGTACGCTAGACCATCGTTGGCGTAGTTGATAAACTCCTGATCGGTTGTCAGCCCCAGCACTGATTGGTATTGGTCTCTAGCGATCGCGAACTGCTGTAGCCCGTAGCAATAGACATGACCACGTAGCAACGATGCGCTGGGATCTTCAGGAAATTCTTTAATAAGGCGATCAACGATTTCCGCCGCCTCCTCATAGTTGCCCTGCACATATGCCTTTTGCGCTTGCTGATATTCTTGTGCGTATTCAGTGCCAGTTGCCATTTGCCTCCTCCCAGTTGCGTATTGAGTGCTGTAGCTTAGGCATAGCTGAGGTTCTGCGACGTACGGCTTGGCTCTGACCGACACCGCACTCAATCCGCGTGACTTGTTTCTCAGTTTTACCGCTAGTTCGTGTTTTTTTCACGTCAATTTCTCTCCTAGGCTGCCCATCGAGCAGATCGCAGAATGGCAATCTGATCTAATAGTCGGAGAAACTTATTTGCTTGTGCATCTAAAACCCACTCACCACGTAGAAACGGAGCAACGCTATCGGGCACATTGGTAGACATCTGCACCTCCTCAATATCCAGCCAGTCCATACCAACGATGCGATCGACCGCTAAACCTAGCATAATGTCTTGGTCTTCAACAGCAATAACTTGAACTTCTGGTTTATCTGTATTCAATGGCGTTGGATCGCCCAAGAATTGACCAAGATCGGCAACCCAAACGACGCGTCCGCGTACATTAAGAGTACCCAAAAGCAGTGGTGAAACATTCGGCACGGGCGTAATCCGATCGGGCGATGGCGACAATACCTCTCGAATCCCCATCGCTGGTAGCGCAAATTCACTGCCGGATGTGATGTAAAACCGCAAGTGCAGCTCACCTTCAGGACTTTCCAACTCCTGAAATTCGGGTGCCTGATCTTGCCCTCTGCCCGTTAAAAAATCTGGATTGCCGACCATTGCTTCTGCTTAACCCCGCAACAATTGCTTGACTGTTCCCACTAATTCGGTCGGCTGAAAAGGTTTGGCAATATAAGCATCAGCGCCCTGTTTCATGCCCCAGTAGCGATCGAACTCTTCCCCTTTAGATGAACACATGACAACGGGCACATCTTGAGTCTTAGGGTCGGCTTTGAGGCGACGGCAGACTTCATAACCATTCATGCGCGGCATGACAATATCTAGCACCACTAGATCAGGTCGATGTCCTTGAATTTTCTCTAATGCCTCAACGCCGTCACCAGCTACCGTCACACTTAAACCACTCCCCTTTAAGAGATCGGTAATCATCTCTCGTTGAGTCACACTATCTTCCACGACCAGAACTGTACTCATATTCCTTTCCCTGCTTGCCGGCTGAAACGTTAACGGGAAGACCCAACGCTATTCACCTTAGTATTCACCCTAAAACTATGTAATCCATAAAGTATCCTCGATTTAGCGTTAAACGGATGTCAATGTTGAGTCAGCATCCGTCCAATCAATTTCCAGATCATTGTCTATATTATTGAGTGCATCGTTGTGCTGGCTACTATATTGTTCGCCTGCACCAATGTACTTTTCAACCAACATTAAAAGCTCACTTTCACCAAAGGGTTTTGTTAAGTAATCAGTTGCACCGACCATTTTGGCTTTCACGCGATCAATAAAGCCATCCTTGCCTGTCAGCATCACGATCGGAATTTGGCGAAATGCGGTGGACTTCCGCAGCATGGCGCAGATTTCGTACCCGTCCAATTCAGGCATTGCAATATCGCAAAGAATCAAATCAGGCTTGAGCTGAAAGACAAGACTAAGTGCCTTCAACGGGTTGCCGATCGCTGTTGCTTCATAGCTATGTTGCCGCAAAATGTGCTCCACCGTTTCTCGTACCGTTACGCCATCGTCAATGCAAACAACTCTTAGCGGTCTAGGTTCGGGCAGTCGTCCAAATTCTCTAGAACGCATGGGCTTGACACCGCTACTCGACTCATTTTCTTTGGTAGTACCATAAATTAGTTGAATTACACCCTTCTGTACATAAGGATAGATTGCCCGCGCTACGGTTAAACTATCGCGATTCAAATAACGTGCAAT
The DNA here is from genome assembly GCF_014695795.1 of Phormidium sp. FACHB-592. Taxonomy (NCBI): domain Bacteria; kingdom Bacillati; phylum Cyanobacteriota; class Cyanophyceae; order Oscillatoriales; family Oscillatoriaceae; genus Phormidium; species Phormidium sp. FACHB-592. The sequence goes on along the minus strand of NZ_JACJOZ010000044.1, from coordinate 172,909 downwards.
TTGACGAATCGACGTTTTACCGTCAGCATAGCGGTCTAAGGTTGCCAACGTGCGTTTAGACAGCGTGTCTTGAAGCATGGCAAGGTCTGCGATCGCTGGGCACTGGTCGGGCGATTGAATATGGGGATGAAACTGCTTCCATTCCTGCACCTGCTTCATAATTTTTGCCAGTAGAGGTGTCATCTCTAGCGTGGTCAACTGTGGTGAAAGTGCTGGTCCCAACTCAAAGATGAACGAGCCTTGATGCAGGCTTAACAGGTCAAACAGCGTCTCATGCACCATGCTTTGAATAATGCTGCGACCCTGTGCTGGGGTTAGGATATGGTTTTCAAGCAGTGCCCACAAATAGCCGTACTCTGGTGCATTGGTGGTTGCGATCGACGGCACCACTAGACTACTCAGCGTCGCCTCTGCCCGATAGCGCCGAAGGTAATCTGACAACCGCGACAAACTGGTGGCGCGATCGGCTGCATAGATAATCTCTCCATTTAGGAAAAAAACAAACCAATACTGCTCTGCCAGCGCTTTTGACGCACGCACATCTTGCACATAAACCATGCCAGGGTTGCCCATGCCGCTTGGTTGCGATGGATACGCTTCGACAAAAAGCTCACCCGTTCGCTGCCCCAACTCAATGAGTTGCAGAATGCTACGAATGTCAATTTCATTCAACTTCCCCTGCATGAAACTCCAGCCTTTTCCTCAAACGCTTGGAACTTGTTTCGATTCAGGCATCTTTTGCAGCAGTAGTCGCTTGGCAAAGAATCTCTGATGTACCAGCCGCTGACTGGCTAAGACAACGGGCTGATACAACTTTTATACTCCCCCTTGATACCTTTATTGATCGAATCTCTCAGTTTTTCCAACTTATGGCTGCTGCAACCAGCAATTGCACAGGTCATCGCGTGACTGTCGGTCTGCGTTAACATCGCGTAATAGGAGCACTCTTCGCCTTCCGTCGGTGTTAAGAGCAAAGATGTCTGAAGGTAGAGACTTACCGTTTCCTCCGTTACAGTTCTTCACTGTTTCTACCTGGAGGGGAATTATGTGTAATACCTTAACCTGTCTGAAAAGCTGCTAGCTTTACGGATGGCAAAATGGCATACTCAGGGACTAGAGTGCTAATGGGTGCGATCGGCGTTATCTTTGAAAGTACGTCTAAGAGAAAAATTGGTGCCTGGAAGAGGCGTCTAACCTGGAGTAGCAGGGTAAAGACTGACTAGTCTGTTGACAAAGATGGTCTGTCTTAGCTTTCAGCAGTGCTAGTCTGTGGTAGAGATACTTTGATGCAGGCATGATTCGTAGATCTACAATGCTGTAGTTCTTGATTTGAGCATTGCAGTCAACATCGTGCGTTATAAACTAGGTTGAAGACAAAGGTATACGGTAGCTGATGACGTTGATTAAACGTTAGCGCACTGACATTAAGCAACTAGATTTGCACGATCGCGACTAGATATAAGGATTGTTCTGATAGGGTTGTCTGATTACACTAGGTTTAGTGGCTTTGGTCAGACTATCCCAAACTAGTCTATTGGACACCAGATTGCTTAAGTGGCGATCGAGATTGGGCACAGACACAGAAGAGGATTATCAGCGTGCTGTATCTTGCAGAAGTACAAAAAAAGAGCGGTGGCTTGCTGGGTGGCGGCAAGGCAGAGTTGAAGCTGCTTGCTTGCCAGCGGTCTGAACAAAGCTGGAGTGCAGTAACTAGTGAAGAAGTCGTTGGTTGCGATGAGGCAAACAACTACAACGGTGGCGCTCTAGTACTGGTTGACCTTACAGCCAATAAGCAAGTGCAGCGTGTCCAGGAAGCTGGACGGCAACTGGTTAGCATTCTCCAGAACTTTTCGCGACTGCAAGAAAAGTTTAAGACACAAGAGGAAGAGATTGAACAATGGAAGCAGTCTCTGACGTATCAGAGTCAGGAACTCAATCGTCGGGAAATGGAGATGGAAACCCGACGCGAGCAACTCCAGCAGATGGAGGACGACTTTGAACAGCTAGAGCAGCAGCGTCAGGAGTTTGAAACCCTACGTGATGAAGTGAACCAGCAGCGCGATGAATTTGAGCGCAACCGTCAGGAGTTAGAAGGAGCCTGGAATCATCTGCGTGGCGAGATGAGTCGTCTAGAAGAGCGGCAGGCAGAGTTTCAGCAGACTGCCTTTCTCGACGATGAGCAGGCACGCATTATTCAAGACTTGCTGAATCGGTTGGCAGGTGCAGTACCCTCTACAGATGTGGTACGAGCCCAACTGAATGCTTCGGTAGAAATTTTGGTGCAGCAGCAAAACACGCTCAATCAGCAGTGGCAGAATTTGGAGCAACAGCGATCGACCGCACAACAGTTGCAAGACGAAGCCGATCGCCAAACTCAAGACATTCACCAGCGCTGGCACGAGTGGAACCAGGCGCAAGAGTCGCTAGAACAAGGGCGGGCAGAACTGAAGGTACAACAAACGTCGCTCAACGTGCGGCAAGAGTATGCCCGGATGCTAGGTATACAAATCCAAAACCAAGAGGATCTACATCAGCAGCTTTACGGCTTGGCAGACAGCTCTGATAAGGTCAAGATTGGGCAAAAAGTGGATGTTGAAGCCCTTGAGAAGCTGCCGATCGACGAACTGCAAAAGGTCGTCAGCGATCTAGAGCGCGATTTGCAGAAGCTCTCTCAGTTTGTGGAAAGCCAAGAAGAGGAACTGCGTTACAAGCAGCAGGAAATTAACGACCTACAAGCGAAGATCCAGGCAGCCAACGAGTACGATCGTCTTAACTTGGAAAACGAGCTGGCAGATGAGCAAGACGGCTACCAGATGCTCAACGAAACTCTGGTTGGTCAGCGCCGTAATCTCCGAGAACGCGATGGACTCTTGAGCCAGCACCGCGCTGTGCTGCTACGTCGTCAGGGCAATACTGATTCAGCGATACAAGAAAACGATATTGATCTGGGACCCATCCTGAGCCAAATTGAAGCCCAACGGCAACAGCAAGTCGAAGAACTGCAAAAGCTGGAGAGCCAAATCGAACAAATGCGCGGCGCGATCGATCAGGCACAAGGCATGGTCAACACGCAGGCAACGGAACAAGAAAACAAGCGCAACGAACTCAAACAGTTAGAACAAGCCCTGCTCGATCGCCGTTCTGCCGCCGCTGAAACCTGGGGTCGCGTGAACCTCTATCAGGAAATGCTTCAGCCGATTCAGGATAATGTAGACAGTCTGCGACAACGACTTGACGCCATTGTAGGCACAGTCGCTCAGTTTCAGGAAACAGGAGAGCATCAAGAACAGGCGATCACCGAAATGCGCCAAATCCTCGCTAGCCTCACCAGCACTCCAGAACTCGCTGCATCTTAAGAACTAACTTTGGGTAGTAAACTACTTTGATCTTGGTTATGCGTTTCTTCAGCCGCAGCTGTCATTGTAGTGCTTGAGCCAGATCCAGTTAGCTTCGACGTGAGCGATCGCTCCGCCTGGAAAGGGATCGGTTTGCGATCGATTCGGTGCCGTAATTAAGCCTACCAGTTTCTCGATGTGGTCAAAGTTGGGAGCGCAGGGTAAGGCTTGCTGGAGAAATTGACGGGCAGTGCGGCGTTGGAGTGCGAGGGGAGCATTTTGCAGGACCGCGCGATCGAGTCCTAAGCGCTCGGGATGCTGTGCCTGCTGAAGTAATGCTGCCGCTTGTGCTTCAAGGTACTCTACGTCTGCCTGGAGTAGTTCCGCTGTTTGGGACAAAGCAAATTCTACTTGTGGATTAAAGTGATGCAAGGAAGGCAAGAGTTCTTGACGAATGCGGTTACGGGCATAGGTCAGGTCGTCGTTCGTTGTGTCGTCCCAGACTTGTAACTGAGCATCATGGCAAAACTGCCCTGTTGCGGCACGAGTCATGCCTAAAAGGGGGCGCACTAACTGAATAGCAGGGGTGAGGAGACGTTTCCAGACAAGCGCTTGCAAGCCATCAGCACCGCTGCCGCGCATCAGGTTGTAGAGGAGGGTTTCTGCACGATCGCTGGCAGTATGTCCTGTCGCAATGCAGGAATAGTCGTGCTGCTGGGCGATCGTTGTCAAAGCTTCGTAGCGCCACTGCCGTGCAGTTGCCTCGCTGGTCGTGACGCTTTCAGCAGTCTGTTGGTAGTAAGGGATTTGCCAGTTGCACGCGAGTTGATTTACATAAGCGGCATTTGCATCAGAGTCTGACCGCCAGCGATGGTTGCAGTGGGCGATCGCCAAGTGCCATCCCCACTTAGGCTCCAGGTCTAAGAGCAGTTTGACCAGACAAAGCGAATCTTGACCACCCGAAACGGCAACTAGCACGCGTTGTTTCTGTACTAACAATTGCCGTTCTTTTAGCGTTCGATGCAGGTGTGCATGCAGGGGTGTCCAGCCTTGATTAGAAGAGCCTTGTAAATACCGAGCATTAGAGCGATCGAAGGCTGCCTCTGGCATTAGTAATCGTCATCAACATCGTTATAAACATCATCAAATTTGGGGTCTGGCTTCTCAGGACGGCGTGTTCGTTCACGAGGCACATCTAGCATTTTAGGTTTGCTGGCGTCTGGGACAAACTCTAGACGAATGCGAACCCGACCACGTTGCCAGCCTTGAGTGCCAAAGCGGAGCGCTTCGCAGGGTAAACCCTCACCAAACCAGCCTTCGTTATCGTCAGACCAGTCAGTTTCGCGATCGCTAATAGCCTGAGCCAGGGCATCAATAAATTCGCCCACTTTAAACGTGGGATTCACCATCAACACCCGACCCACGTTGATAAACAGCACCTCGTCATTATTCAGCGGTTCAAATTGGTTATCCATCGTCTACTGTTAAACGTTAATTACAGGGAGTGAGGTGAGAGGAAATGAGAACGTAGTTTTGAGCTTTGAGCTGAACGCTAGGAGTGCGTTGACTCTAATCTCCCTTTTATCCCTCATCTTGTATCTCTCATCCTTCCCACTTAAAGAAACCACCCATAGCTATGAAGTCCCTTGCCCAACAAATTTACACCCAGGTAGCAAACCCAGACGACTACGAACCCAACGGTTGCTAAAAGGGCTGGACGACGACCTTGCCAACCTTTGGTAATCCGAGAGTGTAGGTAAGCGGCAAAGACCAGCCAGGTGATGAGCGCCCAAGTTTCTTTAGGGTCCCAACTCCAGTAAGAACCCCATGCTTCGTTTGCCCAAACACCACCAGCAATAATACCGATCGTCAGTAGTGGAAAGCCTAGCCCAATAATGCGATAGCTAATGTTGTCTAGCGTGTCGGCAAGACTCAGGCGTTGGGGTGAGAGCGGCATTGCGACAGGGGCTACAGTCGGAGCATTAAGTACTGCCGTAGCGGTGCTACCATTTAGCTCTGCTTGTGGATTCGTTGGTGTGCTAGAAAGCGCTGCTGCAGGTATAACCAGTTCGCCGTCACGTCGCAGTTGATACGTGCGATCGCGATACGCCCCTGTACCCACTGAACTGCCACGTAGCTCAATTTTTTGACCCCGTGTAACCACCAAAAAGGCGATCGACAGCAGCGATCCCACCATGAGCGTGGCGTAACTCAACATCATCACGCTGACATGCATCATCAGCCAATTGGATTTCAGCGCAGGCACCAGAGGCGCAGAGGCTTGCATATCCTTCGGCAGCGTCAGCGCTGCAAAAGCAGTGATGCCCGTTGCAACTGGAGCCGTTACCACACCAACAAGGCGGCTATCGCTCATGTTCTCGGCAACCAGATGAATGGCGGTGATGCCCCATGTGAGAAAAAAGAGCGACTCATACAGGTTGCTGAGGGGAAAGTAGCCTGCCTCTAGCCAGCGTGCGCCCAAAAGAGCAGCGATACAGAGGTTGGCGATCGCTATGCCCGTTGTGCCTAACAGCGGCAGGTAGGGTACACGAGGAAAGGCTGCCCCAACCCAATACACCAGCGCTGTCGCAAACAGAATTGCAAAGGACGCATTATCAAAAATAGTTTGCAGTCTAACCAAATCCATGCCGTATTTTTCTCCAGGCTTTGAACCAATGCCCTTTCTCTATCCTACGATTCTTGAGAATAGTTAGGAAGTTTTGTTAGGGGGATGGAACAGCACCAGGCAATTCGAGTGCTGGGCTATTAGTTGGCGATGGAGTATTAGCAGGCACTGTAGGGCTAGGCAGAGGGGCAGGTTTGCCAGCCTTTTGCAACAACACGGTGACATCGTAGCGCGTGGTGCGAGCGTCGCTAATACCTGCTGTGACACCGATCGAGCGAATAGCATCAAGCAGATTTTGATTGCCAAGCGGCAGTTGCGGTAGCGGTAGGTTCTTCGCTTTGTAGGCATCCACATTCACGAAGAAATTGCCGTTGTTAGGAGTGGGACCAGATGGGACACTGGTTTTAAAGGCTTGACTATCGGCTAGCGCGGCAGAGGGTTTCGGCAAGATTTCGTTCACCACTGAAACGGTTGGCGAACCAAGCGCAATAAACGCCACATTGTCGGTCAGCCAACCGTGGGAGGCAGTAAACCCAAGTGCTGGCAACGACCAGTTGGTAAGGGGTTGATCGCCTGCCTTAGCCGCTTCAACCTTGAACTTATACTTCTCTGCCATTGTCTGGTCTAGCTGTTTGAATGTGGCTTCCGTTGCTCGTCGATCGTTCGACTGCACCATAAACAAGAGGTTGAACGGTAAACCAGCGGGACTACCATCGGGTGTCGCAACCAGTGCTAGTGAAAATTCACCCTGCATCCACGTCAGAAAGTCCTGCTCTAGATCCAGGTTAACGGTTGATTTCAAAGCGTTTGGCAACCAATCTGGTGACGCGGGTACTGCAAGGTTAATGGCTGTTGCGCCCTGGCTGTAATTCTGCCAGAACTGCCTCAAGTTGCCGCCCGATGCCATTAAGAGCGTGCTGGCTGGCAGACGACCCGGCATACTTTTGCCCTTGTTCTCCACTTGAAAGGTTTTTTGGCTATCGGGTTTGTACCACGTTACACCTTTGAACTGAACGCCTTCGGTCTCCAGACTTAACGTCGCTGCCACACCTTGCGTCTGTGTCTGTGCCAGGTTCGGCGGTGCTGCCTTGCCTGTATTGGCTGCCGTAAAGGCGGTAGCGGCTGGAAAGTTGAGGTAAAGCTTACCAAACGTTTGTGCTGTCTGGATCTTACTAGCTGCCTGGGCATAGCCTGGAGTTGCCTTCAGCGCTGCTTGCCCTTGTTCACCTTTGTAGGTATCGATCGCTCGATCCATTGCTTTGGGATCGGTGGTGACTACTAGTAATCTGCCGTCAAACACCGTTGCCGAAATATTCTCTGCTTTGCCCTGTGTCTCTTTAATCTGAAAACCTTTGTAGGTGCGGTCTACTAGCTTGCCTGCCTGGGGTCTCGGCTGCTCCAAAAGCTGCTTTGCCTGTAGTGGGTTTTGAATCGGCAGCACCACGATCGCTAAAGGCTTAGGAGCCGCAGGTGCAGGGGTATTTGGCGCAGCGGCAAGGGGCTGTGGTGACAACAAGGCAATGCTTGCTTCTTTGCCAATCCAGGGTTGAATATCTTTTGCATAATCGTAGCCATTGGCAGTCAAGAGTCGATCGCGCAGTTGCGCCAGGTTCTTGTCAAATGCCGCCTGACTTTGAGGTGTACCAAACTCGCGCAGTTGTTGCCATTGCCCAGGGTCAGTCGAGACCGAGAGCGTCATCAGTGCATCTTGCGGAATCACTTCAGCACCGATCGGCAGTTCTCCTGAGCCGCCTCCCCGCTGATTTAGAAACCAGTAGGCAGTAGCACCTCCACCCACTAACAGTACAGCAGCACCTACGGGCAATAATAGGGACGGCTTTTTTTTCTTAGTCATGGGGGAGGGCTTTCCTATCTAGACAGCGCGAGCAATGCCCCTGCCACTTTAGCAAACCTGACGCATAACCGGGGAAGAAGATGACATGAAAGTTAGAGCGGCAAGGATAAAGAAGTAATGGACTAGATTCTGTAGAAGTGACAGACGCTCAAAGGAATACTTGCTTAACGCTTTCTTCTATTCATCGCGACGCAAGATCACACCACCTTCAACTGGGGTAATGTCCGCTCCTTCAAACGTATCGGTGCCACCCGTCCAGTTAAAGTCACTAATTCGCAAGCCTAAAGAGCCAATAGACAGGATTGGGTTGTAGCGTACGATGATCGCGTAGGTGCGGCGGCTGTATTCCAAAAAGTAGTCAGTGCTGATCTGATTGTTTGTATCTAAACTGATAGCAGTTTGAAAGCCAACTCGAAACGGACCGTAGATCTGTTGGGTGATGCCAAGACTAAGAATGCGATTATCAACTGTGCGATCGAAGAGAAAAGGCGATTGTCCGCTTCCAATGTATTGAATGTAGGCAATATTGAACGCAGTATAGTCAAAGAATTTGCGGGAAAAATGCCCAAACTGACCGCTCAGACCCACACTAGCAATGAGGTTCTGCTGAGTATCACCGCTTGTATAGGCACTGGCAACCCCTCTCAGCGTCACTCCCAAACCAACGTAGGGCGTGAGGGGTACTGGGCTATAGCGTAAACCTTCTGTTGGGGTTGGCGGTAGCGCAGTGCCCTGCCAGAGGGTAAAACCACGCGCTAGCTGCACCGTTCCTTCAAACCGACCCAGGCTAATCCGGTTGTTAGTGCGATCGGCGCTTAAAAGGTCAAGGCGATCAGTATCCGCATTCACGTACTGAGCACCAACCTGGTACGTTAGCTCAATGCCAGACTTGCCCAAAATAATTCTGGGTGAGATTAATACGGCTCCCAGGCTGCTTTGCACCGTCTGAAACCCTAGCGAGCCGTTAAACAGGCGATCGCGATAGCTATACTCAAACGCTAACGTGTGATCGCCTACCAATTGCTGTGCCCGTAGGCTGGCTCTGACATTATCTTCAAGATCGTTCAAATCCAGGCTCGTAAAAGATACCCTGCCTCGAATACTGGTCAATGGACCGGGGTTAGCCTCCAAAGCCCCTCGCAAGCCAAAGTTTTCTGCCTTGAAGGGGCTACCACCGTTAAGGATGGCTTGCTGCACGAAAAACTGCGGTGACAGAGTAAACCGAACGGTATCAGACGATAGCACTCTAAACGGACGTTCGATAAACAAGCCGCCCCGGTCTTCGTCATCGTAGCCAAACTGAAAGAGAGCGGGCGAGCGCTGCCGACGGTCTAAGGCAACCACAGGTAGGAAGAAGGGCAGAGTCAGACGCTGGTCAAACACTAGCCGGGGGCGTTTTGTCCGCACCTCATCTCGCAATGGTGAAACGCGGGTAAACGTCGCCTGTTCTGCTTTTAAGACTAGCTCCGGGGGCGAAAAGGGGTCGTTGGTGATCTGAATGTTCTGGGCAACCCAGCCATCCGGGGTGAACTCAATTTGATCCGCTTCAAAGCGCAACCGTCGGACTGCCCCCCCTTGAGGCACACCACCAGGAATCCGGGCTGCATCTCGTCCAAAGCCGACACCAACACCGAGGCTGCCGGGGCTGCTGACATTTTGCGTTGGTTGGGCAGATGTTACCCGATCGCTCACAGAACGTGCGATCGTCACGCCTTCATTTCGTGACCCTAGCGCCAGATCGGTACCTGTATTGGGAAGAAAAATTTCACCCCTGGCATTCAACAGTGTGCCAGCACCCTGAACAAAGTTATAGTCGAGCCGTTGTCCACGCAAAACCTGGCTGCCACGGGTCAATGCCACATTGCCCTCTGCTACTGCCAGCCGATTGTCCAAATTGACCTGGATACGATCGGCATCTAGCAACGCACCCTGAAACCGCATCAGAACATTGCCTTCAGCCGTAAAAATCTTGCGTTGCTCATCATATTCCTGACGGTCTGCGGTTAGCTCAATTACCGATCCAATATCCGGAGTTGTCCCAGGAGTCGGTGAACCACCAGTGGTCGGTGAATCACCAGCGGGTGGTGAACCAGTGCTCGGCGGAGCTTGCGTTGGTTCTGGTTGCGTTGGTGGCTGGGTTGGTGGCTGAGTCGGAATCTCTAGTTGAACGGGTGGTTGCTCAGTTGTTGGGACTGGCACTGGATTGCCTGCTGGTTGATCCAACGTTGGCATCGGTAAGAGCAGTGGCGTTTGATCAGGCGCTTGAGCACGGATCACCAGCCCTGGCTTACCAGACATGCCCGTTTCTTCCTGTGCCAAGGTCTCTTGGGCGAACTCGTCCAGGATAATTGCGTCGCTCAGCCCTGAGATAACAGCCGATTCACGGGTTGACTGGTTTGGCTGCGTTGTCCCTGAGAGAGAGTACACCACAGACTCACCGGAGTCTGTGGCACCTGAAACAGGCAGCGATCGCTCTACAGCAGTACGTTTATCGCGAGTCGCTGGGGCGCTAACTGGTGGAACGGCGATCGGCGGTATCTGTCTAGGCAATGGGCTGGGCAACGGGGCTCCATTGGCTAAACGCTGCCTTCCTACAGGCTGTTGCTTCCATGCCGTCGTATCAGCCTTGCCAGGCGTTTCTTTAGGCTTGACAGCCTTTGATTGAGGGTTAGAAACGCTCGCTTGTTGATCATTTTTAAGCTGGGCATCCTTCAACAAATAACCAGTTGTTGTTGAGGTGCCAAGGAGTGACGCTTGCGACACCCCCGACTGCTCGATAAAAGTCGCTGCTGTCGGCAAGCTTTCCGTTTCAGGAGCCGCTGGGCTAGGAGCTACAGCATTCTCTTGGCGGAGCCGCGTCAGTGGTACCGTCTGTTGGGTTGCTGCTGGTGCTGAAACAACCAATGGAGCGTGTGGTGAGTGCCTAACGTCTTGAGACGGAGTAGCGATGAGGGCAGGAGGAGTCGGTGGCGAAACCGGATAGGGCATATAGCGACAGTCTCAAACGAATAAGCAACCCCTGGGGGTTGCTTTACTGGCAAATGGCGGGTAGCCCACGCCACCCCCACCATAATGTTGCAATGCAGGCTCAGTCTACTCTAAATCGCGCTGCTTCGGGTTACGGGCAGGGTCATTAGACAAAAAGCCAAAGATAAACAGCGCAACAAAGAAAGCAACAACAATATAGACGGCAATTTTGAGAGTGACCATACCACTAGCTCCAGAAAAATCAAAGATACACGATCGACCCGCATGGCGCGATCGCTCTCCTAATCATACAGAAATGCCGTTCCGTTTTCGCTTTAGCGGTTGCGTCTGCTGTTTGCACGACACGGTATCATGCCTCCATGGTGATGTAAAGATTCAGTGAAGTGTCATTGCTCATAACCATCTATCACAGCAAATTTCAGACGAGTAAGCGACAGTTCTTGTGAACAGGCGTACAGCAAAAGGATGACGAATAAGGGATAAATAGAAGCTCTCGCTCAAAGGAAATTTCAAGGTTAATGTCTGTTCTAACGTTCTCTTCGACTGTTATAGCTTGCTCTCTGGAATAGGTAGGAGTGTATAAGTACAGGTGGAAATATTGCTTACGTTTAGCAATGTGCTAGCCAAGTAACAGTTCTCAGCGAGCAATTCAGTCAGGCGATCGTGCCTGCCCCATAGATACGGCATGAGTTTTACGAGCAACAACTAATGCATCGCCAATCAAACAATCTCACAGCTCACACCATTAACACCCAAAAACCGTATCGCTTTGGAGCCATCCTGAGCGTTGGCATGGGCAACATGACCCGCTACCTCAGCTTCCGCAAGTACGCCGAGCGTGACTCTGAAGTAGACCTTACCTGGGCACCTATCAAGCATTTTATTGCGCCTAATGAGCCAAACCCCTTACGGTACTTACCCGAACCGTTCTACACGCGGGCAGTAATTCTTTACCAATCTTTTCCTGTGCTGCGACACATGCATCAGTTTGATGCCGTGTTGTTCCATATGTTTGAGGCATACACTGTTGCCTGTTGCCGCAGCGTGCTTTGGAAACAGCCCCTCCTCATCTGGAACAACGATGATCCACCGGTTGTTAACCCCTCCACGCATCCGCTGTATCCCAAAGACTTCAACAAATTGCTGTGGCGGCATCGGTTTCGGTTAGGGCTAGACTTATGGTGCGCTAAACAGACAGCAGCATTTATTCCCTGGTCTGAGTGGGGCAAAAATATTTGGGTTGATGAGTGTGGCATTCCGTCTCAAAGGGTGCAGCCCATTCACCCAGGCTTAGATTTAGAACTGTGGTCGGACATGACGTTCCTCCGCGTTGATGCGGCTGCAAAACCAAAAATTCTGTTTGTGGGCGGCGATTTTGTTCGCAAAGGCGGCGATGTGCTGCTGCAAGTTTTTAGTCAACAGTTTGCGGAAAGTGCAGAACTCCATCTGGTTACCAAAGAGCCGCCAACGGTAACGTTGCCAAATGTGTATGTCTACACAGATCTTGCTCCAAATGATGGTCGTCTTGCTCAGCTTTACGCTCAAGCGAGTCTCTTCGTCCTGCCAACAACGGCGGATCTTTCGTCTTGGGCGTGCTTAGAAGCAATGGCATCTGGTTGCGCGGTCATCAGCACAGAGGTTGGCGGTGTCCGTGACATTGTGCGTCATGGTGAAACGGGACTCACGGTGCCTGTAGGGGATGCGTCAGCCCTTGCAGCAGCCATGCGATCGCTGCTGGGCAATCCAACGTTGTGTCATCAAATGTGTGTGCAAGGACGCAACGTTGTAGAGCGCGACTTTAACGCTGCCATTAATGTGCCGCGCATCCTTGCAGTGATGAAAGAGGCGGTCGATCGCAAGCGTGCGTCAAGCAAGAGTTCCTAAGAAAGAACCTAAGGAATGGAAATTAAATAAGTTTGATGTTTGGTAGGGGCAGGTTTTGCCGTCAAATCTATTGCATGGTGCGGATTGGTCTACTAAACTCGCCCGTACAGTTTGTGGATTGATTAAATCTACGATCCTAAATGAAACGCTGAAACCGCAAAATTTCTGCCAGTAAACTACTGAATGCTAATGTGACACAACCGATCGTCTAAGCTTGCTGTGATTGACCGGGGGTATCGTCATAACGTCGCGCACGAGGTGTGGCGAAGCAGCTCAGAAAAATACCAATTTGACGCTGAAACAGACACGCTTTGACAATATCCGTTGTCAACTCACTGCGGTAGCGCAGATAAAATGCTGCTACTCTTAAACCACCTAAGAGGATAAATGCGGGCAGCAGCAACGTCAGCAGTGGTTGTTGCCAGGGATGCAGCTTAGACAACCGCAAAGCATGAGCCGACAGTCCACTGTTGCGAGCAGTTTTAAGCAGATACTCAGGCTCTAAGCGTCTTGCAGGCATATGGTGCCATACCTTCATCTCACCGTTATGCCAAACCTCCCAGTGACTGTTGATGATGTAGTGCAAGACCTCCACATCTTCGGCACAGGTTGCCACCATACTCCGGGACGCATCCCTACCCCACAGTCGGCGATGTTGAGGGACAGCCTCCTGCCATGCCTGCTTACGAATGACGCACCCTGGGTTGACTGGACAACGGCGGCGCACAAACGTTTTGGGGTAGCGGAAGGCTGCGTCTCCAGAATCACCAACGGCGAGCAAAAACTTGATCTGATGAAAGTTCTCTGGTGAAGCAACTTCTAACCGTGGATAAATATTGCCTCCGTAAGCCCCCGCCTTAGGGTGCTCTTGACCAAAACGATAGGCTGCGGCTAGCCAGGTTGGTTCTGGAAGATTATCGTCATCTAAAAAGCCTACTAAGGTTTCACTGGCTGCTTCACGCATTGCCAGTTCACGCCCATAGCCGCATCCCTGCCGTGGTTCGCAGAGAAAGCGGATTTGGCTGTCCTGCCGCCATCGCTGAACATATTCGGCAACAATTGCTGCTGTACGATCAGTGCTGTTGTTGTCAACAATGAGTACTTCCCACTGCAACCCCTCCGCATTAGTTTGAGCAAGTAGGTGGTCTAGAACTTCGGGCAAGCGCTTCTCAGCATTATAGGTACGGACAGCAACAGTAAAGTCAATTGGCATGACGAGATGGCGATAAGAACCCTACATCATTATGAGTACCCAACGTTGGAGAACTCTTACCTTGTAATTTCTTCATTTCTACGCTACTTTCCATGAAGTTTTGATGATGTTTGCAAAAAACATTTTCTAAGTATTTATGTCAAACTGCCTTCAACCGAGCCGCTAGAAAATAAGTTGTACTTCAAATAGCCCCTCACCGTAGCTGATTGAGCTTGCGGAAATCTAGCGGCTTAAAGCACCGCTTCATGAGCTAACCTACTCCACAAAACTCATTTCTATGTCCAGAAAAAAGCCTGCTGTTGACGATCGCTCCTTCTGGCAACTGCCCTTGCTGTCAGCGCTGCCCCTATGCTTCATGTCTATGCTTCTGGCGATAAGTTGCTGGCTAGTTGCACCGTCAGCTCTGTCGCTGCCCCTGCCAGCGACATCCACTGTCGGGGCACTGTTTTCTTTCGCGGGCGAGCGTCCGGCAAATCTAGGCGTAGCGGAGGGTAAGTTTGCGCCCTGTCCAAGTACGCCCAACTGTGTAAGCAGCCAGAGTCAAGATCCCGCACACGCGATCGCTCCACTGCGCTATGCCACTGCGCCAGAGGTCGCTTTTGACACGCTTAAAGCAACGCTTCAGGGGCAACCAAGAGTCAGTCTGCTGACGGCTACTGCTGACTATATTCGTGCGGAATTTACCTCATCAATCATGGGCTTTGTCGATGACGTTGAGTTTTACCTTGATCGCGATGCCGATCGCATTCAAGTCCGTTCTGCTTCTCGCTTAGGCGAATCTGATCTAGGTGTGAACCGCAAGCGCATTGAGGTAATACGGGCAACGCTAGAGCCTTAAGAACGGTAAAGACAACAGGTGCCACAGGAAGCTAAACTCTGAGGGGGTTAGCCCAACCCTTGCAAACCTTCCACAAGCGCTGAAAGACCGTGAAGCCCTTTCTCTTTGTGACTGATCTGGACCATACGCTGGTGGGCGACGATCGTGCCATGAGTGACCTCAACCACCAGCTAGAGAAGCACCGCCAGCAGTACGGTACAAAAATTGTGTACTCCACTGGGCGATCGCTCACCAGCTATCGGCAGCTCAGCACCGAAAAAACGCTCCTACAGCCAGACATTCTGATCTGTGCTGTTGGCACTGAAATTTATCATCAAGGCGGCGAGGCTCCTGACCCAATTTGGTCTGAAATGCTCTCGCAAGGCTGGAAACGTGAACAAATCGTCAACAGTGCTGCCCGTTTTGTTGACCTTACGCCGCAACCTGACTCAGAGCAACGCCCGTTTAAAGTAAGTTATTTTCTTAGCGAACAAGCCGCTGTTGAAGTGCTTCCTGATCTGGAAGCGTTGCTGGCAGAACAACGGCTGGAGGTTCAGATCATCTTCAGCGGTGGTAAAGATCTGGATCTTTTGCCACGTCAAGCGAATAAAGGCATGGCAATGGCATTTATCCGTCAATATTTAGAATTCGACCCGCTGCAAACGGTGGCGTGCGGTGATTCTGGTAATGATGTGGCACTGTTTCGCGATCGCCCAGAACGCGGCATCATCGTTGGCAATGCCCGCCCAGAACTCCTTCAATGGCATCAAGCAAACCCGAACCGCAACCGCTATCTTGCACTAGCGGAATGTGCTGGAGGCATCCTTGAAGGGCTACAACACTTTGGCTTTCTTTGAATTTTGGCATTACTGCCTATAGGGATGATGCCTCAACCCTTTTCTGCATACTTCTAAGCTTTTTGTCCCTATTAGAGACCTTTTAGTCCATTCCACCCGCTTTTGCTTGTAGGGGCATGGATAACAATCAGGTCAAATTTTTCATGCGAGGGCACGCCGTTGCCTTGCTAATTGTTCATCATGTATGAGAGTCCAAATATACACTTGGGGTACGCTGCGTTTTACTTGATCTATTGAGCACCGTTATGCCGCAGCGAACGCACATGACAGAACTGGTCAAAAACTCTACCGAACGATCACCTGACGCTGCTGTATCTGCTGCCAGTTTGCTGCTTCACTATGGCTTTGATTTGGGTGGTGATACGATCGCGCCCTTGCTGTCAGTGTGGCAAGCGCAGTACCCAGAGGCGTGGATACGTCTAGCAACCATTGAAGCGCTTTACCAGGGGCGCTACAAAGCGATTTCTGTGGAGCAAATTCTCGCTCTATGGCAGCGGCGTAGTCAGCCTGTCTACCACTTTAACCATGAGTTTGAGCGGTTAGTTTGCGATCGATTGCCTCATACCCCTGAGTCACTCAACCCGTCCTTACAGGAAGAGCTGTTTTTAACGCCAGCAGCCCAGGCGTTAGTTGCTACGGTTCCGTACCCAGTCGTTGCGTTGCCACTTTGCCAGAGTGAGCCAACTGTTTTGCATAATGCGGATGCGATGCAGGCGCTGAGAAACCTTCAGGGCGATACGACCATTGATTCGCCATCTGTCGATCGCGTTGCGGTATCAACTGCGGCACCCAACGAACCATCGCTAGTGCAGACCTACTCCTACATGCTGCGATCGGAGGAGCCATCACCTCAGCCGCTTGCTCATGCACAGACGGAGGGACACGCGCAGACGACTGTAGACTCAGCATTACTGCCTTCTGCGCTACCGCCTTCAAAGAGTGCTGCACAAGTGGCGATCGATGACGCTGCTCAAGCTGGATTGATTGAAGCAACCAGCGCTCGCTCGGACGTTGAGCAGGCGTGTGCAACCGACCACGCTACTACTGCTACAAACTCTGTGCCTTTAAGCAACGGTGCTCAAACGCAGACCCCTAGCCCTCAGGCAGCTTCGATCACGAGAATTTTGCAGCAGCTCGATAACCAGGAACTAAGCGCCAAAACAATGTTTCCTGGTTTTGGGCTACTGGCTCATACGCTCCAACCAAAGCTCAGGCTGCATTTAACAGCACGTTACCAGCCTCTTTGGCTAACCGATCCGTCTGACAAGCAGCCCATTCATCAATTCACGCCCGCCCCAGAAGCCTCAGACTTTCACAGTAAGCTCAAGGCAGTCGCTCAACCTCATGATGAAGCGCCAGCGGTGGAGCCTTAGCCCCCTCCGTTTCCTTTTTGTTTGTCTTGCGTCAGGTTAATTGTTCGATCGACGGTTAAGCCTTGGTTTCGGCAGGTGGAGCCGTAACACCCTTACGAATTTCGGTGTAAAACGCTGCCATGCTAAAGCCATTTGCCTGCTTAGAGAGGCTGGTGCGTAAGCGTAAGTTCTCGCTAGCAAACCACAGTCGTTCCTCTGCGTAGAGCGTCTCGTTCTCAATAATCAGTGTCACTGCGTCATCATTGCCCACTACATAGCGCCCTACGACGGATGTTTCGGCATTGTTAAGCGCGTGCAGCAGCTTGCCTTCATTAGGTTTGCTTGAATCAGCGATCGGCACTAGCACACTGCTACCGGGGTGTTTCTCCTTATCCCATGCGGTTGAGCCGTCTCCACTAACTCGCACCCCACAAAGCGCTACGGTAGGATCAAGCTTGTGCTGTTCGCATAGTTTGATCACCACAGGATCGGTCTTGGGTAGCAGCTCAACCTGAAAATCTGACTTGCCGCTTTCAGACTGCTTTAGGGTTAGATCGTGGCTGCTACGCTGCGAAAACCATTTACCGCTGCTGAGTTGAAAAAACTCCACAATATCCATCGTTAACGACGATCCTTTTTCTGGATGCTTGCTACTCACTTATTGTAAGGTCGCAGCGCTTTACTTATAGCAAAAGGGCGAACGATGAAGGATGAGGGATAAATAGAAGCCCTTGCTCAAAGGAACTTTCAAGGTTTACGTGTGTCCTAACGTTCGCTTCGATTGCTGTAAAAGCAAATGTCTTTGCTCCTGAACAAAAGGGGTAGACATGATGCCCACCCCTAACGCAGATGATTAAGCTAGCAGTTCGCCTGTTTCCTGTAAGGCGTGGAGGCGGCGGTAGATACCTTCTCTATTGAGAAGTTCGTCGTGGTTGCCGACTTCGACAATATGACCGTTTTCTAAAACCACGATTTTGTCTGCCTCGCGAACGGTGCTGAGACGGTGGGCAATGATGATCAGCGTGCGGGTGCCAAGGATGGCACGCATGGCAAGTTGAATTGATCGTTCCGACTCGTAATCCAGACTGGATGTAGCTTCGTCAAAGATCAGTACATCCGGCTCCATAATCAAGGCGCGGGCAATGCCAATGCGCTGCCGCTGACCACCAGAGAGCCGCACGCCTCTTTCCCCAACGATCGTGGCGTAACCTTTGGGCATACTGCGGATAAAGTCATCTGCTTGAGCAATGCGACAGGCTTCATGGACTTGCTGAATAGTCGCGCTGGGATTGCCGTAAACGAGGTTATCTAGCAGCGTCCCGTTAAAGATATCCACTTCCTGGTGAACGATCGCCAGTCGTTTGCGGTAACTCGTTACATCCAGGCGACGTACATCAAGTCCATCCATCAAGATACCGCCGCTGTTTGGCTCAAAGTAACGGAACAGGAGCTTGACCAGGGTGGATTTACCGGAACCCGATCGCCCAACGAGTGCCACGGTTTGATACGGTTCGATAAGCAGGTTGATATCTTTCAACACTGGGCGGTCTGGGTCATATCCAAAGGTTAAGTGCGAAAATTCCACTTTGCCTGTGAACTGGTACGGTTCTGCATTTTTGTCTCGCACCAAGCTACCTGCATCCTTGCCGTCTGGAAGCTGCATAAATTCGTGAAACCGAATCATAGAGGCATAGCGACGGGCAAAGACTTCTGCTAGTTGGCTAATCGGCTCGACCTCGGCATACGCCATGCTAGAGACTGTCAGGATGGTGACAAAATGCCCTAGCGAAATTTCGCCCCGCGCTGCTGCTATCAGCGTGAAAATTAGCACCAAGAACACACAGCTTTGGACGATCGTACGCTCATACATACCCAGCATGACGTAACCTTTGTGGATGCGATAATCCAGCACCTTAAACTCGCGACCAAACCGCTGTCGCTGGCGAGTCAGCTCTTGTGCTTCCGTCGCAAAGGCTTTTACCGTTTTAATGTTGGTGATGATTTCAGAGTTGCGGCTTTCGGTGTCTTCGGTATAGCGATCGAGCGTTGTCTCCTGTTGGGTCAACCGGGTCAAACCAGACAGGCTAAAGCTGAGAATGCCAATGAACGAGAAGAGGACGACGATCGCAATACGCCAATCAATCAGCCCGATGACTGTGACAATACCCACAATGCGAAAAAACTTGGGTAGGAGCTGCCCTGTGATTTCGGGATACGTCCAGGTATGGTTCGCCAGACCTTTGGCAACCCGTGCGGCAATGCGTCCCGGATTGTTTTCGTCATAGAACTCTAGCGGTAAGGTCAGCACTTTTTCCAGCGCTTTTTGAGCATAATCCCGACGGGCGCGAAAGGCAGTATCCCATTGAAACCACGAACCCAACCAGGGTTGAATGGGTGCCCGACCAACCGAAACGATGCCAATCAGCGCTAACAGCACAAGCAGCGAGAGCGTCTGACTTTGCGGTTGCCCTGTTGCTCTAGCAACGCCTGCAATCAAGTTTTGTACAGGTGGATCAAGCGCTTGATTAGACAACACATTCAGAATTTGCCCGATCGCGTAAGGTCCAAATAAATCAATGACTTCAAAGGCGCTCATCATTGCAATGCTAAAGACGGAGATCCGCCAATACCTGTGGTAATAGCGAACAATGTCTTGAAATTTCGCCATGATTCCTCCTAAAACGATCGATGCAGTTTGTCGAGCGGTGTAACCGATTCGGTCTGGTTTGTAGCGGTCAGCAGTAGCTCTGCTATAGCAAAAGGATGAGAGATGAGGGATGGGGAATGAGGGATGAATCGAAGCCTTTGCTCAAGGGAAGTTTCAAGGTTTATGTCTGTCTTGACGTTCTCTTCAACTGCTATAGGAAGGTTTCCTTGCTAGAAATGCAGATGCTTGCTTTGTCACATGCGACGCGCAGTACGCTTCTAAGAGGCACAGCATGAAGTCTTGGTTAGTACTACAAAATTGATTGGCACTACAGAAGTAGTATTGTAATACAAACAGGTTCGCTTGGCAAAATTCCTGATGCAGAAAAAGATTGTTGGCAGTAAGCTAGTCGCCCTAATTCGTCAGCAAGACGTGTGGTCTTATCCACTAGCTAGTGATTGGAAGAAGGAGTAGCTGCTCTAAATACCCGCAAAACGCCCCTTTATAGCCATTTAATCCCTGCAGGAGCGATCGCTTCACACTCCAGAGAGATGAAAGACAGCGTGGACTCAGCCATTGTGGCAACAACTAGAGAACTGATTCCACTCAAAAGGCTTATCAACTCTCTATTCACTACAGGCTGCTTGAGTTGAGCTTTCATGGGGACATATGTATGGTGAATGATTTGGATACGATACTGGGGCTAAGTCGCCCCCCGCTATGGGTAGCGCAAGTACCTGTGGATGGGGGAGTCAACACGCCTGAAGAGGCAGCATTGGTTTTTTCAGGTCCACAATTTTTTATTGCGTTGATCGCAGGCTTGGTTTTAGCCTTCGCGTTTCAATTATTGTTAACAAATCTTTCGGTTGCAGCAGGCATTTCGTATCTTGGGCGATCGTCCGATTCTGATTCTGATAGCCATGAATCAGGTAGCCTGGGTGGTACAGTCAAGAAAATTGGTACAGCCGTAGGCATATGGACACTGCTAACGGTGACTGTAGCGCTGTTTTTGGCGTGCCTGCTGGCAGTAAAGCTTAGTTTAATTAACAGTGCTGGCTTAGGCGCGATCATTGGCGTTGTCATTTGGGGCGCTTATTTCGTCTTACTAGTTTTGTTTAGTTCCATGACCGTTGGCTCTCTGGCTGGTTCAGTCGTGAGTACTGCGGTTTCTGGGTTTCAAGCAGTCTTTGGTACGGCAACAGCGGCGCTTGGTGCAAAAGCTGTCAACAATCAGGTTGTTGCTACCGCAGAAGCTGCTGCCGCTGCTGTGCGTCGAGAATTGGGCTCAGGGCTTGACCCAGCCAGCGTGCGCGATTCGATCGAAGACTATCTAGACAACTTGCGTCCCGCAGGGCTGGATATGTCCAAGATTCGCAGTGAATTTGAGAAACTGGTTAACGATCCAGAGTTGAAAGAGCTTGCGGGCACGGGCTCTCCAGTAGAGGTTGCCGATCGTCTGCGGAGCATCGATCGCGGCACTTTCATGAATCTGGTGAGCAGTCGCACTGACCTGTCTCGGCGGGATGTTGAGCGCCTTGTCGGTCAACTCGAATCGGTTTGGCAAGCTGTTGTCAACCAATTTCAGAAGCGAGATTCAACGTCAGAGTTGGTGGAATACCTTCGCTCTACTCAGCCTGATGCCATCAACTCAAGTGAACTGAACGCCAAACTCGATCGCCTGACTGAAGAAGTCCGTTCACAACGAAACCTGGTGCAGTCAGGACAACTTGGGCAAGCACCCAAGCAGGGAAGCGGTCCAATGAATCAAGCGCTCCAGTTTGCCTTCACCTCTCTGATGGGCACAGTCATGGGACGCGGCGATTTGTCCGATCTGAACGTAGAAAAAATTCTGGGTCAGCTCCAAACCGCGAAGGACAAAGTTAGCGACACGACGAAGCAACTGGCTCAGAAAGTGCCAGGACAGTCTTTCAACACCATCAAAGCGGATGTTGAAAACTATCTGTTGAACACCTATTACTGGCACTTCAACCGCGAAACGCTGCAAACCGAGTTTACGGATGCGATCTATGATCCCGAAGCTGACCCTGTAACGGTGCAACGGCAACTAGAAGAGTTAGATCGCGCCTACTTTGTTGAGGTGCTAACGCAACGTAGTGACCTGACACCATCCAGAGTGGCAGAAATTGCGGAGCAGCTTGAAGCCATTCGTCTGTCCGTCTTAAGTACGGTACGGGCGGCAGCGGCTCAGGAGCAAGCAAGCGATACGCGGAGTCGGGTGGAAAACTACCTGCGATCGACTGGCAAAGAGGAACTCAATCCTCAAGGCATCGAGCGCGATTTCCGGTTGTTGCTAGACGATCGTGAGGCTGGGTTTGATGCCCTGCAAAGCCGTTTGAGCCAATTCGATCGCAATACGCTAGTATCGGTGCTTGCCCAACGGCAGGATATGACACCGGCAGAAGCTGAGCGCATTGTCAGTCAGCTTGAAAGCACTCGTGACAATGTGCTGTCGTCCGCTCGTGAAACCCAAGAGCGAGTGAAAGGAGAGGCGCTGGCAGTCCGGGATCGCGTTGAAACATACTTACGGAACACCAACAAGGCAGAACTCAGCCCTGAAGGCATCAAACGCGATTTCCGGCTCTTGCTGGACGATCCGCAAGCAGGCTCGTCTGCGCTACGCGAACGCCTCCGTCACATCGATCGAGATACTCTTGTGCAGCTCCTTGCTCAGCGGCAGGACATCACTCCAGAGGAAGCCAATCGCATTGTCGGGCAGCTTGACGAGGTACGCTACAGCGTCATGCATGCACCGCAAATTGTGGCAACTAAGGCGAAGGATCAGTATGACCAGGTGAGTACAGCGATCGCTGATTACCTGCGCCGCACTAATCTGTCGGAGCTTGACCCTGATGGCATTCAGCGAGACTTGAAAACGCTGCTGGATGATCCGAAGCAAGGCACAGCTGCCCTACGGCAACGTCTTTCTCAGGTCGATCGCGAAACGCTGGTGCAACTACTCAGTCAGCGCGGCGATCTCACGGAAGCCCAAGTCAACCAGTATATTGACCAGGTGCAGGAAGCGATTCGTCGTATCGTTCGTTCGCCTCGTCGCTTGGCATCGCGCACTAAACGGCGTGTACAGGACTTCCAGACTAATGTGGAAGGTTACTTGCTCAATACAAATAAGGAAGAACTCAATCCTGAGGGCATCAAACGCGACCTGCAATTGCTGTTTAACGATCCCCGTGCTGGAGCCAGCAACTTGGGCGAGCGCCTGTCCCATGTCGATCGTGCAACTGTTATAGCGCTGTTGTCACAACGCAAAGACATGACCGAAGCAGAAGCCGAGCGAGTGGTCGATCAGGTGCTAGCGGTGCGTGAGCAGGTGACGGCTCAAATTCAAAAGATCCAGAACCGTCTCCAGTCTGTCATCGACGGCATCATGGCACGCATTCGAGATTACTTGAACGCTCTTGATCGCCCCGAACTTAACTACGATGGCATCAAGCGCGATGTCCGTACGATGTTCTACGATCCTCAGGCTGGCTTTGAAGCGATGCGCGATCGACTCGGCAGCTTTAACCGCGACACATTGGTAGCCGTACTTAGCTCTCGTGAAGACATTTCCGAAGAGCAGGTAAACCGTGTGATTGATCAGGTTGAAGATGCACGTTCTAGCGTCTTGCGTCGGGCAGAACGTCTGCAAGGTGAGGCACAACGACGCTTGGACGAAGTTAAATATCAAGCGCAGAAACAGGTGAAGGAAACTCAAAAAGCGGCTGCCAGTGCGTCCTGGTGGTTGTTTGCTACCGCACTTGTCTCGGCTGGTGCTTCGGCATTAGCTGGAGCGCTTGCAGTCGGCTAACTACAAAGTCTCAAAAGCTCACACCAACTGCCTCTCTTTGGAGAGGCTTTTTTTATGGCTAGTTTTGTAGATATAGCAAAAGGATGAATAGAAGCCCTTACTAAAAGGACGTTTCAAAGTTTATGTCTGTCCTAACGTTCTCTTTGACTGCTATGCGTCGTCAGAAAACAGAATTATGCGAGCGGCAAACGTTACACATCGAAGTAATAACGGATCGCCCCAGTATTTGAATCGTTAGTAATCTCAGCGTAGCCAACCCTTACTGCCTCTTGAAGCAACTCTTTGACCTGATCTGGTGCTAACTCAGTATGCATAGCGGCTTGCGCTAGCGACAACTGCCCACCATTCGCCTTAGCGGCTTTGAGCAATTTGTGCATTGGGCTGACTGAGGATGAAGAGGATGGCTGTGCGGCTTGTAACGGTTCAAATAGGGGAATGTCACCAATGTTCAACGTGATGGAGTGTTTAGGGGTCGAGGTTCCGCTGTACAGCCCCCGCAGAGAGGCATTACGCTTCTCAACCATGCCAGGGATCAGTGCCAAATCAATTACTTGACCAAAACCAAACAGACCCCACGTAAAGAGATAGATCAAGCCACTACCAATGTGTCCGGTGTAGAGTCTCTGAGCACCGCCAAGCCCAAAGAGCCATAAGAACCACAAAACATATGCGGTACTTGAATTCACTTTATGCATAGTACTCCTTAGTCCTTGACCAACTCTTTGTCTTGAGGGTGCCCAAACCGGAAGTGAAACTAATTTAAGTGTGATTTGGTTAAGCCTTGATGGTCTCTACAAGCTAAGTCTAGAAGCTGACTCAAGCTATATAGCCGCAACTAAACTTTGAGCGCAACCATTTTTTGAACCGCTTCAACAATTTGCTGGGGCTGCACGATCGTCAGGTTTTCTAGACCGCCATTATATGGTGTGGGAATATCCTGAGACGAGAGCCGCAAAACGGGAGCATCCAGTTCGTCAAATAGTCGATCGTTAATGGATGCAATGACTTCAGCCGCAATGCCGCCTGTTCGCATGGCTTCTTCCACAATGATCACACGATGGGTTTTGCGAATGGATGCGCCGATCGTGTCAAAGTCCAACGGCTTCAGTGAGAGCAGGTCAATGACTTCGGGATCGTAGCCGTCCTTTTCCAGTGTCTTGACTGCCTGCATGACATGATGCCGCATCCGAGAGTAGGTGATGATAGTGACATCTTTGCCCGATCGCACTACTTCTGCCTTGTCTAAGGGCAACAAATACTCTTCCTCTGGTAAATCTTCCTTCAGGTTGTACAGCAGGACGTGTTCAAAAAACAGCACCGGATTGTTGTCACGGATTGCGGACTTCAGCAGCCCTTTAGCGTTGTAAGGAGTGGAACACGCCACAATTTTGAGTCCTGGTACTGCCTGAAAGTAAGTTTCTAACCGCTGCGAATGCTCTGCGCCCAACTGCCGACCCACACCACCGGGACCACGAATCACCATTGGAATCTTGAAATTGCCGCCGGAGGTATAGCGCAGCATCCCAGCATTGTTCGCAATCTGGTTAAATGCCAGCAGCAAGAACCCCATGTTCATGCCTTCAATAATCGGACGTAAGCCTGTCATAGCGGCTCCGACAGCCATTCCGGTAAAGCTGTTTTCGGCGATCGGTGTATCTAGCAACCGCAAATCACCGTACTTCTTGTGTAAATCCTTCGTCACTTTATAAGAACCGCCGTAATGCCCCACGTCTTCCCCCATCACCATGACGGTCTGGTCGCGCTCCATTTCTTCGTCGATCGCTTCGCGCAGGGCATTAAAGAAAAGTGTCTCTGCCATTAGTTCCTCTCATTGCGGCACGTCTGTGATTTTACAAGAATCTTGGGGCGTTTAGCTTTTAGCCGTCAGCTTTCAACCGTCAGCTCTTGCCGTCAGCTTTCAGCAATCGGCTCTCAACTATCCATTCTCCTGCACGCAATGTCAGTTTTGAGCGACCCAGTGCGACAATAGCCCCAGCACGATCGCCGCTACCCACATCTGCACCAGCATTGGATTGACCAGTACGATCGCGACACCCATTGCAAGCAGTCCCGTACCAATTAGTCTAACCATTTTGCTCACCAGTCAACGTCTACTCCTTCCTTCGGGTGGCGGTAAGAAAATCGGCAAGATTGTTGAAAAAGCTAGCCAATAAAAAATCCCCTGAGCTGTAATTGCTTAGGGGATTCTCCGATTGCAGTGGGTAAAGTTAGTGCCTTTAGTCTTGTATCGTCCAGCGCGCAAAAAGACGGGTGCGATCGCCAATTGACTCAGTGATCCAAATCATTGCCATTTGTGGTTTACATGCAGGTCTCGAAGCCGTAGATTCATGACGAAGAGCATCAACGGGTTGTGTTTCTTGTGTGTGAGATAGAAGTTGCATATCGGGGGCATCCCTTTTGTAAACATAGGTATTAATATGAAACTTCTTCAAGAGGAAAAACGTGATTCAAAACATCACCTCGGCGTGATTTTTCTCTAAGAAACAGGTGACTTGACGTTTCCTTATTAGAAAAAGGTGTTTCGATCTAGAGAAACTTATCAGCAAGAATGGCATAAAAGACTGTTTTTGCAAGTGTAAATCTGCCAGCAATTACTTTAATTATTACAAAATAAGTAGATCGAACCTGCGTCTAAAAAGACTGTAATTTGCACACAAATACTATCGAACCTATAAAGCCATGTCATGTTTATCCTTTTACATCGTTGATGTGTTTGCCGAAACGAAGTATGCCGGAAACCAGCTAGCAGTTTTTACGGGTGCCGAAGCGTTGTCCGCGGTAGAAATGCAACAGGTTGCTAAGGAGATGAACTATTCAGAAACAACGTTCATTCTGTCATCCGAGCTGCGATCGAATGGGTATGATGTGCGAATTTTTACACCCAATCAAGAGCTGCCCTTTGCTGGACATCCAACTTTGGGAACCGCGTTCATCTTGCAGCAAGAAATTGTCCAGAAGCCTGTTGAGACGATCGCACTCAACCTTAAAGTTGGTCAAATTCCTGTCAGCATCCTTTACAAAAATGGGCTGGCTGATGTGCTGTGGATGGAGCAGCGATCGTCTGTTTTTGCTGATATGTTTGCAGCAGAGACGATCGCGCCTATCCTTAATCTTGCCTTGACCGATATTGATACTCGCTTCCCTATTCAAGCAGTTTCAACAGGCGTTCCTTTTATCATTGTGCCGCTTAAAACCCATCAGGCATTGAAGCAAGCTAGGGTAAACAAAGACCGTTACTTTGCTTTCATTGAACATACGCAAGCAAAAGAAATACTGGTCTTTTGCCCAGAAACCTACAGCCCTGACAATCATCTAAGCGTGCGCGTCTTTGCTGACTCGCTAGGCATTCCTGAAGACCCGGCAACTGGTAGCGCGAATGGCTGTTTGGCAGGGTACTTAGTGCAACACTCTTATTTAGGTCAGCCGTCGATTGATCTTCGCGTTGAGCAGGGCTACGAAATTGGAAGACCATCGCTTCTACTACTCAAAGCCACAAAAACGGCAGCCCAGATACAAGTTTCGGTTGGCGGTCGTGTCATTTTAGTAGCTCGAGGCAAATTTGTGTAACGACGTTTGGAGTGCATTCATTAATGCAATTAGTGAGAGGCTATATTGCCAGCCTGTTTGACGCAGAATTTGTGGCTACAGGTTTCAAGACGGCTGTTTTTGTTGGCTCTCTGCTCTTTGTGATTAATCACGGCGGCGCACTGGTGCGAGGAGAAATGAACCAGGAACGCTGGCTCTCTGTCCTTGCAACGTACGCTATGCCATACCTGGTGAATGTTTATGGTCAGTACAGCTACCGCTACAAGCTGAAGGAGCAAAGCCCCCTGTCAGGTAATGTCAAAAGCGCGCGATCCACCCACTAAGGTTTCAGTCTCATCCTCTGGTTTCGTACATGGCGCTTAGGGACGTAGAGATCTAGCAGGCGATCGCTGGTAAGTGCCTCAATGGTCTTAGTTAGCTCAATTCACTTGTTTTTCTCTGCCTCTGCTTGGGCCGCATAAAGCGCCTTCAGTGCGTCAAGCTGTTGCTCAACGTTTTTGATAATCTGACCCAGTGCAGGTAGAACGCTCAGTTGCTCGGAGTCAAGTGCAGGATAAAAGCGCGTGCGCGCGCGAATTTCGGTCACTTTGTGCTGAAGGTTCTGGGCGATCGTGAGGGCATCGCGGCTCAAGCTAGCGAGCTGTTGCTGCTGGTAAAACTTAAGTGCTGCGCCTCGTAACACTTGTACGGTTGCTTCTTCTCCATGCGTTCCTGGCATGACACGGAGCCGCAGCAGTAAGCGTTGTTTTTGATAAAGCCGTTCAATTTCAACCTGTTTGGGCTTTTGGACTGGCAGCAACGGCAGATGCGTTAGTAGCTTTAGCTCGTTCACAACGCCCTGAATCACATCCAGGGGCAGCGCTTCCAATACGGACTGCAAAACTCCATCCTGGCTCCAAAGGATACGCCCATGCTGGGACTGTCGTTCAAAATAGAGTCGCCCAATGCCACCCACAAGCAGCCGACCCAAGAGTTCTACCAGCAGTTCTGAGGGTGGTAAAGCTGCCAGAGCGGTAACGGGTTCTGAAAGATGCTTTGGCTCGACTGCCAGCAACGGCAACGCATCACCAACGCTCGGCATGGCTGGCAGTGGGTTAGCAAGCGGGCGATCGTCTGACAGGATCAGGGTTTCGTGCAGACGCTTATCATCATTGGGCAGAGCCTCTGGTCGCTCATCTGAGGCAATCTCAGGGGTAGGTTCCAAGATGGTTGCTGGCGGTTGCACCGATACCTCTGTACGATCCAAAGCCGGTAAGACTAGAGGCGGCGAAGCCACAGATTCTCTAACCAGGGCATTGAGGTCTTCCGGGCTATCGACCAGCAACGTTGGGTGAGAGTTTTGATCCTGAACGGGAGGCGTTGGGTCTAACGTCGTGTCGCTTGCTCTCGGTGCGCCCTTTTTGGTTGCGTCCTGAGTGAGCCGTTGCCCGGTATGTTGAGCGATCGCGCGTGTAATACCTTTGGGTCTGCTCGGCTGTTTTTGACTGCCCGTGTAGCTTAGATAGGCAGAAAGCACGGCATGATGCACATCGGTCGAAAGCGTTTGCGGCGCGAGCGAACAGTTCATATACGCCAAAATGCGGCGGACATAATCTAGCGCTGCGGCATCGTCCAAGTTAACCATGCCCAGCTTGAGACGGCTGCCTTCTAGCGAGAGCGGCAGTAGTTGGTGGTAAAGACACGCCTCAAAGGGAAGGATGCTGTCAACCAGACGAAATACTTGTTCGGCATCGACCTGAGTTGTCCAATCTACTTTAGGCTTTGCTGAAGCCACAAAGTCCTTCATAGCTGCTGTCTGTGCTTCAATTTGGTCGCCCTGTGAAGACACCATAAGAGTGATCTGAGCCTGTTTGTGCTGCTGGTAATGTGTGAAATCGCAGACGTAGAGCCAATGAGCATAGATGCCAAGCATGATCGCCTAGTCGCTCCGGTTCACCCTGATTCAAGTCTGTGAAGTGATGTCTAAAACTTAGCCTATTGCAAATGCTGAGCCGATGTTCATGCATCATCGATCGCCCAAACGGACTCGTTTAAACAGCGGTGGTCAACCGTGGAAACGCTTCCCGTCCTGGCTGTCTTTAAAGTTGAGACGGCGTACTTTATGTAGCTACAGGCTGTAAATTACCCTTCCTTCTTATTCTGTCGCATTTTACAGCTAAGGGACTGCTTAGATTTGTAAGCCCAGGCGTACAAGCTCAGACCTACAGGCTCAGGCTCTAGGCTCACGTTTGCAGGCTGGCAGTTGCACCGATTGCTGGCTAGCAAGGGGTCTATAGAGTTACTGGATAAAAACACCTTTTACTGATAAACCCGTTGCTCTAGCATACTAGCGACCCGACTCCGGCGCATTGCCTAACCAGGCGACAACAAGCTCTTGTTCTGTTTTAGAGGCGAAGACGCGTACAGCATGGTAGTTGATCTTTTCACGTAGACGGTAGACTTGACGCACAGGCATATCTAGCGCTTCGGCGATCGCTTCTTGCGATCGTCCTTGTAGATAGAGCCGCAACCATGCCGCCGCAGTATCACCCAGCTTCTCGCTCAGGTACGCCTCAAAGTTTTGGGAAACAGCGGCGCGTAATTCCTGTTGCTCTTGTACGGCTTGGGCATCCTGATATTGGGAAACAGCTTGCGAGTCGAGCAGGCTGACGGAACCTTCAGCATCATCAGGTGAGATTTCTTCGGAAACCAAACGGATGAACTCTTGCGCGGGCACTTGGGTCATGCCACCTCGCTGCGATCGACGCAGGTAGTTAACAAAGCGGTACGACAACAGTGGTTGATTGCGGATGGGACGCAGGCAGTATTCCTCAGTGCTTGCCAGCAGCAGAGCATTTCGCAACCGCGCATCGGTCGTACATTTGGAGATCCAAAGAATTTGCTGCTGCATATATGAGTCGGTTTGCAGCAGTTCTTGAATGATTTCTTGCAGCACATCAACGACAGTGCGCTGACGATCGCGCGAGAGCGCAATCCAAGTGCGAATTTTGTTGCGAATGAGAAACAGGCTGCTCAACCGTTGAATCAGACTTTTGTACGCGCGTTCGGGTCCAAAATCGAGATAGCGCTGCCGCAAAATCCGATAGCGGTAGTCCATTGCCTGCTCTGCAATGTGTCGTGCTGTGGGCGTAAGGTCGTCAAACCGCGCTAGATTCTCGCCCATTAGCCAGCGTACAATGCTCTCACGAGTCGCAGCGCTATGACCTGGGATGTCTGTCTCTAAGCGCGATCGCCAATCGGTTGCGATTACTTCAGCCAATACCATCGTTTCAGTCAATACCATTGAGGTTGTCATCCCAGTCGTCCCTAAACGCCCTCTTCAAAGAGTGTGCCTTACACCCCCTACTTAGCGCACTCACCCACAATGGTTAATCTAGGTTGCCAACTTCAGAAAACTGGGGTTGGCTGACTGGTTACCGAGCGCCGACCCAAAGGTAGCGCTTAACGGCATCACTAGCATTGTACTGACCGCATTCCAAAGTTCAGCATTCTAAACGATGAGTTTTGCCACGATGAGTTTTGCCTAAGCGATCGCCTGCTCTCACCGCAACACACCAGAGAGACGATGAAATCTAGTCATCGGAGCCTTAACTCAAAACTCTCCTCGGCAAGCGAGTTGATATTGAGAACTGGAATGACAACGTTCAGGTTAACGGATGCCACCAAAGACTGCTAGTTCAAAAAACTTAAAGAAACAGTCTACCTGCTGGAAGCCGATCGCCCGTAGCCACTCGCACTGCACGTCAACAGGCACCAGAATGTTTGCCTTTTTGTCCTCACGGTAGACAAACGTTTGCCCAATTTCTTCCCGCGATCGCGGGTCGCCTTGCGCCTGATGCCATTGATAGATTGCCTCTACCAGCGTGTCGTTAAATAACGCTTCAACCCAGGGTGTCGCAGAGGCAACGTGTTCGATCTGGAGGAAGCCGCCACCCGATCGCAACAGGTGAAAGATCTCACGATAGAGTGCCTGTTTGCGATCGTTCGGCAAGTGGTGAATACAGTAACCTGACAACACCGCATCGAACGGTTCTAGACTGTTTTGCCAGTCTGGTGTGTAAAGGTCTGCCTGTACAACGTCTACCCGTTTGCCAAAAGGTTGCAGCCGCTGCCTTGCCTGCTCTAGCATCGGTGGCGAAAAGTCGATCGCCGTGACGTGTGCCTCTGGGTAATGGGTCAGGATCGCATAGGCGATCGCCCCATCACCACAGCCCAAGTCAGCAACCCGACGCATGGGCGGTTCCAACTGATCCAGCACACGTAGGGCAATATCGATCTGCTCTGTAGCGAAGGGAATTGCGCCCCGTACGCCCGTCAAAAAACTTTCCGCCACCGTGCGGTTTTGCCAAATTTGATCAGTTCTCATGCTTGCGTGCGGTCCGAAGCCAAACTGTTGGTGCTGAGGGGTACCATGCCCCCCGTAGTGGTCAGCCCCAAAAGCATTGATTCATTTGGCTGGATCAAATTACCTGTAAGGACACATCGTTCTTCTTGCTGAGCGATCGCTGCGACGGTAGCGCGAATGGTGGGGAGCGCCTGAGGCGAATAGGTTCCCGACTTTTGCTGCACATACTGCCAGAGTACGTCGCGTATGAGTGCCTGATAGCCCTGGTTGCCAGAAAGCTCTTTGAGTTTTTCTTTTAACTCCCGCTCCAGTCGAATGCTGGTGACTTCCATGTCGGTTGTGGCGGTGCGGGTCAGTGTATGCATGACGGGACTCCTAATACTATGGATGGTCGTAATACAAGTGTAGTATGTTGAGTCAGTTATGCAAGCGATCGCACCCGATTACGGAGAAATGAAAGAAATGTGGTTGTATGGCTGGATACCTGACAAGCTATCATGCTGTCGGCGTTTGACCGTGATACTCTAGAACACCTCTCGCAGCTTTTTAAGAGACAGACGGATGTCTTCTAGCTCTTGTTCACTTAACTTGCTAAAGCGTTCCTTAAGGTGAGCCATGTGAGCCGGAAAGGTTTCCTCGAACGTGCGATCGCCTTCACTCGTTAGCACAATCATGAAGCAGCGGCGGTTTTCTGGTGGTACTTCACGACGCACCAAGCCTTTGCGCTCTAGGCGATCGATAATGCCGGTTAGCGTGCCTTTTGTGACTAGCGTTTTTTCAGCCAGTTGCCCCATTGTCATTCCAGGCGTATTGCCCAGCGTGCTGATCACATCAAACTGCGGTGCCGTTAAGCCCAGTTGCCGGATATGCTCTTCATCGTAAGCACTAAACGCTTGAAACGCCCGCGCCAACTCTCGCACGACTGGCAAAAATGGTTCTTTGGCAGCCTGCCGTGTAGCTGTTTGTGACTCTGCCTTACCTTGAATGTTTGCTTGCGTCACCGTATCACCTCTAAAAAAGCGTTCGTCAGTCAACTTTATGAAACAGTCTAAAAGTTGATAGTACACATACACTTATAGTATTACACAGACAGTACTAATTCAAACAAACAATCGATCTTTGATCTTAGTAAAGACATTGTCAGGGCAACTGTGTCAGCATTTTCACTCAAGCAAGGGCGACCCATAACCGCCTCCGCCAGGGGTTTCAATCACAAAGGTATCGCCGGGTTGCATAATGACTTCTGCTTTGCTGCCTAAAGGTTCGATCGTGCGATCGGCTCTTTCCACCCAGTTGCGTCCCACGGCTCCAGCGGCTCCACCTGCTAAACCAAATGGTGCTACCAGACGATGCCCAGACAGAATAGCGGCGGTCATCACCTCACGAAAGCGAATGCGGCGAATCACGCCATTTCCACCTCGATGCGAACCCTCTCCACCGCTATCAGAACGGATCGTAAAGTCTTCCAACTGCACTGGAAAGCGCCATTCCAACACTTCTGGATCGGTGAGGCGAGAGTTGGTCATATGTGTCTGAACCGCATCCGTGCCGTCAAACGTTGCCCCCGCACCCGAACCACCGCAGATCGTTTCGTAATATTGGTAGCGCTGATTACCAAAGGTGAAGTTGTTCATTGTCCCCTGTGACGCTGCCATGACATTTAATGCTCCATACAGCGCATCGGTGACAACTTGCGAGGTTTCTACATTACCTGCCACGACTGCCGCTGGATAGCGAGGATTGAGCATACAGCCGTCAGGAATAATAATGTTTAAGGGTTTGAGACAGCCTGCATTGAGCGGAATATCGTCATCGACCAGACTGCGAAACACATAGAGTACAGCCGCTTTGCAGACAGCAACCGGAGCGTTAAAGTTGTTGGGCTGCTGGGGTGAGGTGCCTGTGAAGTCGATCGTGGCACTGCGGGTAGGGCGATCGATCATCACCGTGACCGCAATTTGACTGCCATCATCCATCACGTAAGTAAAGCTGCCATCCGTCAACACATCAATGACCCGGCGTACCGACTCTTCAGCATTGTCTTGAACGTGCTGCATATAAGCCTGCACCGTCTCTAAGCCATAATGCTGCACCATTTTGTGGAGTTCCTGCACACCACGTTCGTTAGCCGCAATTTGAGCCTGCAAATCCGCCACATTTTGCGCCGGATTACGTACCGGGTAATCGCCCTTCGTCAACAATGACAGCAACTCTGACTCTCGGAACTGTCCCTGATCCACCAGTTGAAAATTGTCGATCAGGATGCCTTCTTGCACGATCGACGTACTGTTAGGCGGCATCGATCCAGGCGAAATACCACCAATATCAGCATGATGTCCACGCGATGCAACAAAGAAGAGTGGAGCAGGGAGTGGGGAGTGAGGTGTAGGGGGAGAGTTTTGAGTAGCGCGTTGTGCCGCTTCGCTAGAGAGTTTTGAGTTTTGAGTTCTAAGCTCTCCATTTTCCTGCTCCCCTGCTTCTGCCTCCTGCCTCCTGCCTTCTGCCTCCTCTCCCCTCTCAAACACTGGCGTAATAACCGTTATGTCGGGCAAGTGTGTCCCCCCGTTATAGGGGTTGTTGAGGACATAGACATCCCCTGGCTTTAGCGTGCTGCCGTAGGTGGTAATAAGCGATTGGACGCTTTCGCTCATGGAGCCAAGATGCACTGGGATATGGGGCGCATTGGCAACCAACTGTCCGTGCTGATCAAATACAGCGCAGGAGAAGTCGAGGCGCTCTTTGATGTTGACGGAATAGCTGGTGTTTTGCAGCGTGAAGCCCATCTGCTCAGCGATCGCCATAAACAGATGGTTAAAGATTTCGAGCAGGACGGGATCGGGGGAATGGGGAGTGGGGAGTGAGGAGTGGGGTGAAGAGAGAGCGTTTTGAGTTAGAAGTTTTGAGTTAGAAGTTTTGAGTTCTCCATCTTCGGTCTCCCTCTGCTCCCCCCCTAGCTCCCTCTGCACCTCTACTTCTGCCCCCTGGCTCCTGACTTCTAACTTCTGTAAAATCAGATGCTTTCGCTCTGTTAGCTCCGCCTGCCATCCAGGTGTAATGACATTGGTGCCTGTGGGCTCGATGATAAGTGCAGGACCAGGGATGCGATCGCTCGGCAGCAAATGTTCGCGCTGAAACACGGGAGTTGCCTGCCAAGCATTGGCACTATAGGTTTGGACGATGACGATCGGCTCTAGCGGTGTCGTGCGAGTTTCGGTAATGATGGGTTCGTCGATCGTATTAGTTGTGCCGATCGCCTCTACGGACACGGCTTCGACAATCAACGCCTTACTTTCAGCAATAAAGCCGTAGCGCTGGCGATGTGCGTGTTCAAAAGCGGCAGTCATCGCGTTGCCATCACCAAAATTGACGATCAGCGCCGAGTCCGTGCCTTGATAGCGTAAAAGAGCTTTGGGTAGCACGTGCATCTGCGCTTCCAGAATGCCCTGCTGGAGCAGTTCGGCTTTTGCGTCTGCTATGAGAGTTGCAAGGGTACGTTCAAGCTCTGGTAGTAACGTTTGGTTTAAAGGTGCTTCGATCGCCCGTTCGCGCATTACGCGCACATCTGCCAAGCCCATGCCATAAGCTGATAAAACGCCCGCAAACGGATGCAAAAAGACCTGCTTCATCCCCAAAGTGTCTGCGATCGCGCAGGCATGCTGTCCTCCGGCTCCACCAAAACAGCAGAGGGTGTACTCACTCACGTCATAGCCACGCTGGACAGAGATTTTTTTGATGGCGCTTGCCATTTTTTCGACGGCGATCGCTAAGAAGCCCTGAGCCACCTGTTCAGGCTTTTGCACGTTACCTGTTGCAAACTGAATGGTTGCTGCCAGGTCGCTAAATTTCTGCTGTACCACGGCGCTATCAAGTGGTAAATCACCAGCCGCCCCAAACACTTTTGGGAAAAACTCTGGCTGGAGATTGCCTAACATCACGTTGCAGTCCGTTACCGTCAGTGCGCCTCCTTTGCGGTAGCAGGCAGGACCCGGATTTGCGCCTGCCGACTCTGGTCCCACCCGATAGCGTGACCCATCAAAGTGCAACAGCGATCCGCCACCTGCGGCTACAGTGTGAATCGCCATCATCGGTGCCCGCAGCCGCACACCTGCTACTTCGGTTTCAAATTCCCGCTCATATTCGCCCGCGTAGTGAGCGACATCGGTAGACGTGCCGCCCATATCAAAGCTGATGATTTTCTCCAGCCCAGCAAGTTTGCTCGTTTGCACCGCTCCCACAATGCCGCCAGCGGGACCTGACAAGATGCTGTCCTTGCCCTGAAACGATCGAGCATCTGTTAAGCCCCCATTGGACTGCATGAATAGGAGTTGGGGAGTGTGGATGAGGGATGAAGTTTTGAGTTTTCCTGCTCCCTCTACGTCTTCACATCTCTGCGGTTCCCCCTCTCCCTCTGTTCCCCCTGACTCTCTTACGCCCCCGGCTTCCCCTGCTCCCCCACTCCCCACTCCCCACTCCCCACTCCCTCCCAATTCCTCGCTCACCTGCTCTACATAGCGTCGTAAAATGGGAGATAGGTAGGCATCAACAACAGTGGTATCCCCCCGGCTGATGAGCTTCATTAAGGGGCTGACCTCATGGGAAACAGAAACCTGGGTGAAGCCGATCGCTCGTGCGATCGCGGCAGCTTTTTGTTCATGGTTGGGGTAGCGGTAGCCGTGCATAAAAACGATCGCGCAGGCCCGAATGCCCTCTGTATATGCCTCTGTTAAAGAAGTAGTGAGGTGTGCTTCGGCAGTTTTATTAAGCGGCACTAACGCTTCACCTTGAGCGCTGTAGCGTTCTTCAACTTCAATCACTCGTTCGTACAGCATTTCGGGCAGAACAATGTGCCGCGCAAAAATTTTGGGACGGTTCTGGTAGCCAATCCGTAAGGCATCACGAAAGCCTTTGGTGATAACAAGCACGACGCGATCGCCCTTCCGTTCCAACAAGGCATTAGTAGCAACGGTTGTGCCCATCTTGATCGCGGCAATCTGCTTAGTCGGAAGCGGCGCATTGCTAGCGATCCCCAGAATGTCTCGAATGCCCTGCATGGACGCATCGCGATAGCGTTCGGGGTTTTCGGATAGCAGTTTGTGTACTGTCAGGCTACCGTCTGGTTGGCGCGCCACAATATCGGTAAATGTGCCACCTCGATCGATCCAGAATTGCCAACGTGCGTCAGTATGAGTCGCCATCCCAGATCCTTGCAGTGTCTTTGCTTAGACCTATTGTGGCAGCGATCGATGGCTGCTGCTATTGGCAAGGCGTAGTCTCAGCAGGCTAACGATTACAGAACGTACCCCATCGTACTTCCTACCCCAAAAGCGCTTCGGTTATCCCTAGCAAAAAATCGCTAATAGCCGCGTCAAGCTTGCGATGATTAAAGCTGTAATCGCAAGGCTTAGCTCATGTCTTTCCCACTCCACTCTGTTTACAACTGGTATCGTCAGCTCATCGCCAACCCTAAATACCGCTGGTGGATTATGGCTGCTACGGCAATCTATGTCCTCAGCCCGCTCGATTTTTTGCCAGACTTCATTCCGTTTCTTGGTGAAATTGATGATGCAGTCCTTGTAACCCTCTTTGCGACCGAAGTTTCACAGCTTTTGCTCGATCGCATCAAGTCGTCTAAAACCCAAAAATCTGCTTAATTGTTAGGTAACGCTCAAAAAAACGCAACATTTTTCTTTAAAGTTGGAATCGTCAGAGCATATACTAGATGTTCTTGCTAAAACTTTTAGACGAATTTAGAGGAAGTTAGATGTCGCGATATCGAGGTCCACGACTGCGGATTGTGCGTCGGCTGGGAGATCTGCCTGGGTTGACTCGCAAAGCACCCAGACGTGCATACCCACCCGGTCAGCATGGTCAAAACCGCAAAAAGCGTTCTGAGTATGCGGTCCGGTTGGAAGAAAAACAAAAGCTCCGCTTCAACTACGGGATTACCGAACGACAACTGTTGCGCTACGTGCGAAAAGCGCGTCGAGCCGCTGGTTCCACGGGGCAAACCTTGCTGCAACTGCTGGAAATGCGTCTGGATAACACCATTTTTCGCCTGGGCATGGCTCCGACCATCCCTGGTGCGCGTCAACTAGTGAACCACGGGCACGTTACCGTTAACGGTCGCGTTGTCGATATTCCTAGCTACCAATGTCGTCCTGGCGAAGTCATTGGTGTGAAGGATCAAGATCGTTCGCGCAAAATCGTCGAAACGAACCTGCAATACCCTGGTTTGGCTAATCTACCGAGCCATCTAGAGTTTGACAAAAACAAGCTCGTTGGTAAGGTGAATAGCGTTATCGATCGCGAGTGGGTTGCCCTCCAAATCAACGAACTGCTGGTGGTTGAGTACTACTCACGACAAGCATAGAATTCGGCTGTTTTTCGTTCATTAGTTTTACCGCGGCATTAAAACAATAAATAAAGCCTCCTGAACCCGTCAGTCAGGAGGCTTTTTTTAGTGATGATGAGGAAAAGTGAGAAACAGGAGCCTCTGGCTAGTAGCTACGGGTCTCACACAAGCTTCCTGTTTTTTCATACTCTCGGTTTTTGAAGCTTTACCCCCAGGAGTCAAGGTCTAATGCTTGCGATCCACCCTGCTCTAGCTGCATCAAGATCTTGCCCAGTTGTGACCAGATGAGCCAGCCAATGAGAATAGTAAGCGGTAGGGCGATCGCGTAAGACAGTTGAGTGGTAAAACCAAAGACTTCCATCCCAGACGACAAAAACAAACAAATGCCTAAAGCAATGCCCACAAAGGGTAAAAAGAGCTGAAAGCCTTGCAACGTTGCTAACGTACGGGTCGATCTATTTTTAGACCAATCTTGTACAGCTTTTTTCAAAATGGACTCGAAGGCAGCTCCAGAAACCAGGCTAAAAAACAGCCCAGCTACTAACAGTACGTATGGTGGTTCGGGAAAGGAAGACATACAGAATAAAAGCGATAAAGTTTTGTTCTTACCCTACACCTTTTTGGCTCTTCGCCCCTATAGGCTTAGGTTAAGGCAAATGGTAGCAAGCAGCGGTGTTAGTGAGCAGTGTCGGTAATGACGAACGGTGCGATCGTGCCTGCGATCATCAAACAAACGGTATAAAAACCAAATGATTTTGCTTGCTGAAGACACGATCGCCGCACTCCAAATTAAGCCATCACCAATTGCTTTGAGTCTGCAACGCTGTCTTTGCTCAAGGTGCGCCCGATCGCCCGCGCGATCGGCTCCAAGCTCTGCACGAGAGACACCATTGCTTCTAACGAAAGCGCCTGACGTGCATCTGATACAGACTGATCAGGCTCAGGATGACATTCAATAATCAGACCATCGGCTCCGCAAGCAACAGCGGCTCGTGCCAGGTCAGCAATCAGTTCACGCTTACCGGTGGCATGGCTAGGGTCTACGATGACAGGCAAATGAGTTAACTGACGGAGTGCAACCACCGCACCTAAATCCAGCACATTACGAGTGTAGGTGTCGAAGCTACGGATGCCACGTTCGCACAACACCACATTGGGATTGCCATGCGCCATGATGTATTCCGCTGCCATCACAAACTCTTCTATGGTTGCTGAGAGTCCCCGCTTCAGCAGGATCGGCTTGCCTGCTTGCCCCAGCGCCTTTAACAACTCGAAGTTTTGCATATTGCGGCTGCCAATTTGCAGCATATCGGCATAGGCAACAACAGGAGCAATTTGGGCGATCGACATTACCTCTGTCACTACAGGCATACCGTAGCGCGATCGTGCCTCTGCCAGGATTCGCAGCCCGTCCACACCCATGCCCTGAAACGAATACGGGGAGGTGCGTGGTTTGTACACACCTCCCCGCAGGGCATGAATGGGAGCCACTGAAAGCTGGCTGGCAACTTGCTCCATCTGCTCGGCACTCTCCACCGTACAGGGACCACCAATGATGATGACATTGCTGCCACCGATCGCTACTTGTTCAGACAACTGAATAACGGTGCGATGGTCGGGATGAGACTTCGTGACTAACCGGGCATCCAACATGAACTTACTCCTTAGCTGTGTATTTTGACGGGTGGGATTTGCACTTGTGCAAACAAAAAGCCCGGAACCTCTGGGTTCCGGGCTGTACGAACGAAGGCGCAACAGACTTTACCCGGAACAGTGCCTGGTCCAAAAGTAAAAGCCGTAAAACCAACTCATTAGCGCTGCCATTGTTTCCGCTCTCTTCGCTCGATAACAAACCTGATTCTGGTGACACCTTAAAACTAAAAAACCGCAGAGTCAGCTCTGCGGTTCACCTGGACACGTTCGGCTCGAACGGTAGTCACTCCAGGTGAACCGATGGATACCAAACGTAAAAGAAAAAGGTTTTGCTGCTCATTTGCCTGTGTCGCTGAAAACTTGACTTAATGCTTATCTGAACGTAGCAGAGGGATCAGTGAGAGTCAAGTACTCGATCGACGGATACATCTGTATCTAGAGTAACTACTGATATGAATGCAGTAAACAACGTTACTACCTCTGCCGGTCTACATAATTAGGAATATTTGTTGCAAGAGTAGGTGAAGTTGATAGAAGGAACTGTTAGAAATACTAGTAACTACTGTCTTAAAGAAGCAACGCTGGCTAGATATATTACCAGTAGCGCGATCGTACAGCATCACTTAAAAGCTGGGGATCGATCGGTTGCAGTTAAGGGAGCGCATCTCACGTTTGTCAAGCTCGATCCTTTCTAGACTTATGAGCGGCACTGTTTTTAGATTCTTCCACTTTTAGCAACTTTAGTGGACAGCACACTGGTTAAATGAATCAAGCCTTGGTGGACGGCTTCATGTTTAAGTTACTGCCATAACACAGCGGCAAAACTGCTCGTTTTTATGAGAACCTTGTACCGACTGAAGCACTGGATGATCCTGCCCACAGGTGTGATAACCGCTGTACTTGGCACGACGATCGCACTTGGCTGGTTAGCGTTTCCTGATCATACTGTTCCTGTCGCTGCGGCTACCCCTTACTCGTCTACAACTCAGCGTTCTGTTGACTCTGTAGCGGTCTTTTCTCTAACAGCGGTGCCGCAAAATATGACTCAAAGTCCAGACAATTATGAGCCGCCCGACAATGGAGGACCCAGCACAACAGGTGGCTCAGGAACGCGCTGTTACA
Organism: Phormidium sp. FACHB-592; assembly: GCF_014695795.1. Classification (NCBI taxonomy): domain Bacteria; kingdom Bacillati; phylum Cyanobacteriota; class Cyanophyceae; order Oscillatoriales; family Oscillatoriaceae; genus Phormidium; species Phormidium sp. FACHB-592. The sequence continues at coordinate 132,470 of NZ_JACJOZ010000044.1, read as the reverse complement.
TCAAGAGCGTTTGAGGTGAACACATATACTTCTACGAGTTAATTGGCGACAGGCTAACATTACCTGATTAGCAAGCGTTTCCTGGCATGGCTCTTATGTCGCTGGCTGAAGTCCGTTGCCTGCGTTGCAGCTCTAGCACGAAGGGTTATCATTCGCTCGTTTGTTGTCTACCGCTTTAACCCAGGTGAGTCAGATTCGCTGTGCAGAAAGGAGAGAATAGCAGCGTTGACAAACTCAGGTTGCCCGCCCGCAGCATAGTGCCCACAGTTGGGAATGATTTGGAGTGTGGCATGGGGCAGGTGATCGCGCAATTGCTCACCATCGCTGCTCGGAAACCAGCGATCCTGGTCTGCCCACAAAATTAGCGTCGGGCAGGTCACTTGTGACAGCTTTTCTTGCACAGAACGAATGAGGTTTGGTTGCCCCTGTTCTAGTCGCTTAATTTCGCGAGCGGCAAGCTGGAATTCTGCTGCTAGTTTAGTTAGTGTGCCAGGGAACTCAATCTGCGGATACGTACTCCAGTAAACGTCCTCGATCGTGGCATGAGCTGGATCGGCAATGACTTCCTCGCGCAGGGCATAGACAACCTGGCGAATTACCGGATCAAGTAACTTTGTGAGACGCAACTGGTCTGCTAACTCTACAAAGCCCAGTGGTACCTCTGCGAGGAGACGCATGCCCCAGTTGGGTAATTCTTTCGGAAAAATCGGGACATTAAGCAGCACCAGGCGATCGCACAGCGTTGGCTGAGACTGTACTGTGGCAAGCGCGACCAGTGCTCCTAGCGATTCGGCAACAATCACGGCAGGTTCGTCACACAGTGCCTGAAGGATGCGCTCTAGCTCTACTACTTTGTGGTTTGCCTGCTCTGGTTGCAGCGGCTTGTCGGAAAAACCGCTGCCTTTCGCATCAAAACAAATCACCCGAAAGTGCTGCGCCAGCGTTGCAATATTGGCGTGCCAGCAATAGCTCCAGCTAGCAACCCCATGGACAAAGACGAGTGGCTTGCCGGTTCCTTTTTCGCCATAGGCAATGGCAACAGAGCGATCGCTGGCATCCTGAATTGTTACTGTTTGCCGTCCCTTTGGAAAGGTTGCCTGCCACCAGTCTTGCATCGTTGCTGTATCCTTCAAAAAACCGTTGTCTAAGTAAGGCTGAATCTGTATCAGTCTAGACTCTCTTTGCTTTAGGATAAGGGCATCCACTGGCGGTGAGTGCACTCACACTGCGCTTTCTACACTGGCATAAGTATGTATGCAAAAACTTCTTGTTACTGGAGCCAGCGGGTTTCTCGGTTGGAACCTTTGTCAGATTGCTGCGGTTGATTGGGATGTTTACGGGACTTCTTTTTCAAACGCGATTGCCATTCCTGGCACAACGATGTTGCCGATCGACCTGACTGACTTTCAGGCACTAAAACAACTCTTTCAAACGGTGCAGCCTGATGCTGTTGTTCATCTAGCGGCAGAGTCCAGTCCCAACCGTTGCGAGGCTGAACCCGACGCTTCCTATCGGTTAAATGTCACTGCTGCTGTGGAGATCGCTGCGCTCTGCGCTGATCGCGACGTGCCTTGTGCGTTTGCCTCCAGCGAGATGGTGTTTGATGGGTTGCAGGCACCGTACTTAGAGGACGATCGCGTTTCGCCTATTAACCGCTATGGCGAGCAAAAAGCTCTTGCAGAGGTAGAAATGCTTGAGCGCTACCCCAGAACTGCCGTTTGTCGAATGCCATTAATGTTTGGCGCTGTGCCACCAACTGCTAGCAGCTTTATACAGCCATTTATCCAGGCATTGCGATCGGGTCAAGACCTTAAATTGTTTACGGACGAATTTCGTACACCGACCAGCGGGACAACCGCCGCGAAAGGCTTGCTGCTTGCTCTTAAGCTGACAGAGGGTCGGCTGCACCTTGGCGGCAGAGAACGCGTGTCGCGCTACGAGTTTGGCTGTTTGATGGCAGCTATCCTCGCACTGCCAACAGAAAGTATCATCGCGTGCCGCCAGCAGGATGTACCCATGGCAGCTAAACGCCCTCCCGATTTATCCTTAGATAGCACCAAAGCCATTCGCTTAGGTTATGCGCCGCGTTCTCTGTGTGCAGAGTTGGATGCGCTGGTCGGCAAGGTTTGAGCAGTGGTCAGCCATCTGCTATCAGCCGTCAGCTTTAAGAGTGCTAGACGTGGCAGCTTCAAATGCTTGTTCAACTGATGGCTATTTTTCTAACTCCCGTTCGATCGCGCTGATTAACTCAGGTGCATCCGGCTTGACTGCACTCTTAAACCGCGCTACGACCTCACCTTGCTTATTCACCAGAAACTTTTCAAAGTTCCAGGCGACATCGCCAGCAGAGTCTACTGTCGTGAGGCGGGCATAGAGTGGATGCTGCTGCCCGCCTTTAGCATGAACCTTGTCAAACAGCGGAAACGTCACATCGTACTTGGTGGAGCAAAACTGCACGATTTCTTCGTTGGTGCCCGGTTCTTGCCCACCATAGTCGTTAGACGGAAACGCCAGTACTTCTAACCCTTGCGCGTGATATTGGCGGTAAAGCTGCTCCAGTCCCGTGTATTGCGGTGTGAAGCCACAGCGAGATGCCACATTGACAATCAGCAATACGCTGCCTGCGTAATCTGCCAGGGCCCTTTCTTTGCCGTCGATCGTCGTTACAGTAATGTCGGTAATGGTTGCAGTCATTTCAGTTTCGCCATTAATAGTGCCATCACTATATTGTATGGAGGGGCGCGGGTAGAAAGCTAAAGGCTAAAAGTATTGTCAGTAGTCAAATAAACTCAAAGCTCTCTACCGTCGCGGGCAAAGCGCTACTTAAACTCCTCCTCAGCTCTGCCCCTGCACCACATCTCCCCTCCACCGCATCTGCCGCTTGAGTGCATAATGGTGCGCGAACTTGGGAATATCGCCCTTATGCCCCATCACAATAACTGTATCGCCTTCTGCTAAATGCACATTATGGCTGGGATTGATGAGCGTAGTGCCATCAACTCTACGGAGTGCCACCACGATAAACGTACCCTTGCCCCGTACTTGCACTGTGCTGATACTACTGCCAATTAGCGGCGAACCAGACACTACAGCAAGCTCATCAACTTGGACATCAATTTGAGAGAGCAGTTCATTAAGGCTGCTGCCATCGACTGTTTCTTCGAGAAAGCTGAGGGCTGCTGGATGCCTGATGATGTGTGACATTCGCAGTGCACCAATTTCAGCGGGTAGAACAACATGGTCGGCTCCAGCTTGACGCAGTTTCTTTTCAGTAGATGGATATTCGCCACGCGACAGGATGATGAGGTTGGGGTTGAGTCCCCGCGCCGTCAGAGTAATGAAGACGTTGGCAGCATCATCTGGTAAAACGGTTGCCAGCACTTTAGCGCGTTCGATGCCTGCCGATTCTAAAATACCTTCGTCGGTGGCGTTGCCAAGACGCACAAGGAAACCCATTGCTTCAGCCGTTTCAATCCGTGTCAGATTGTTGTCGATGATGACAAAAGGCTGCTTTGCCTCAACCATCTGACGCGCCAGTATTTGCCCAATGCGACCATAGCCGCAGATGATGACGTGCCGTGTAAGGGTGTTGATCTCTTTTGTCATACGTCTTGCTCCCAATGCCTGGTTGATTTCGCCTTCGGTAATCATCTGGAAGAAACCGCCGAAGATGTAACCCACAGAGGTGCAGCCAGCGATGATCACAAGCATGGTAAAAATTCTAAGCTGCGGGGTCATAGGACCCATTTCACCAAAACCCACGCCAAAGACAGTGATAACCACCATGTAAATGGAGTCTAACAGGCTCCACCCGGAGAGCCTGTAGCCTGCCACGGCAATCACGAGGGTTAGTGACAGGAAACCTGCGCCAGTAAGAATGCGTTTGAGTGAACCGTGCATACGATGAGGCGATCGCCAGAAAAAATGTCGAGCAACCCCAATAGCCTCGTCCTGGTTGGGGCTAGCGGAATCGAGAGGGTGCTTAGGGAACTAGCATAGTAAGCCCCGACGACGCTAAACACCCGTCACGCTGAACGTTTCTTGAGCCGTCTAGATCGCTACCGCTCAGTTCTTTTCGTTTTTTATCTCTCTACGTGCAGAGTTAATTGATTGATAGTACTTTAGGCGATCGCCTTGTCAATGTAGCGCTTCAAACCGATTAGCTGAAAATTGCTAGCGATCGTCTGTTCATTGTTTAGGGTGGCAAGCAAGTGGCTCAACCGTATCAGCAAAAGGCATCTTGCCTTTCAGGTCACTTCTATCTCTCGCTCCCGATCTATTGTGCCAGTCACAATACTGCCATCTACGATACCTGGTTTGAGGAACACTGTTCGCTTCTGGGCATCGTAGTAGATAGTTGTTGTGGTAATTAACAGTTATGCTTTATTCGCCGAAAGTTCGTTCTATATCTGCTCTTGTCGCAGCCTTAGCAACCACGACCAGTGCTTTAGCGCCTCTATTGATGGCAGCTCCTGCGTCTGCTCAAGCTAGCTTTCCTGATGTGCAGGGTAATTGGGCACAATCATGTATTTCCTCACTGACTCAGCAAGGCATTATCAGTGGGTATCCAGACGGCACTTTCCGACCCAGTTCGCCAGTGACTCGCGCTGAATTTGCGTCGATGCTTGGCAAGGCGTTTCCTAATGCGGCTCGCACACGCACTGCGGTTCAATTTGTCGACGTGGCTTCTAACTACTGGGCGTACAACGCTATCAGCAGCACAACTCAAACGGGCTTTTTGTCTGGCTATCCTGGCAACGTGTTTAACCCAACACAAAATATTCCCCGTGTTCAAGTTCTTGTAGCGCTAGCCAGTGGACTCAATTACACACCGACGCAGACAGTTTCTAACACATTGAGCACTAGCTTCTCTGATGCGTCAGCTATTCCTGCCTATGCCCAAGCAAGCATTGCGGCTGCTACTGAAAAGCGCCTTGTGGTGAACTATCCTAACGTCAGCACATTGAATCCGAATCAGCTTGCTAGCCGTGCTGAAGTCTCTGCTTTCCTTTGCCAAGCGCTGACCGAAACAGGACAGACCGCTGCTACTATCTCCAGCCAATACATTGCGGGTACAGCAACGTCTCAGAATAATCAAACTCAAGGTAGTCAAGTTCTGGCTGGAACTACGATTACTACACGCTATGCAGCCGCACAGCGTATCATCGTTGCACCAAACGAAACTGCACCGCTTGCCTTAACGGTTGCTCAAGACGTGCGGAATAGCCAGGGCACAGTTGTCATTCCTGCTGGTAGCCAGGTGATTGGTCAAATGCAACCTGCTCAAGGTGGGTCACAGTTTGTTGCTAGTCAGGTTGTCATCAATGGTCGGCAGATTGCTTTGAATGCATCCTCTACCGTTATTACAGAAACCCGCGATGTGCGCGATCCTAACTTTGGCACCATTCTTGGTGGTGCAGCGTTGGGTTCAGTCGCGTCTGCTGCCATTCAAGCCTTGTCAGGCGATAAGGTGATTGCGGGTCGGACTACAGTCTTGGGTACTGTTTTAGGGTCTGCTGTAGGCGCAAACCAAAATCGGAATCTTGGCAGCACCATTCGTGATGCTGCGATCGGTGCCGCTTTAGGTGTAGGCGTTTCAGGTCTCACGGGCAATCGCACTATTACGCCAGAAAAAGTCTTCACTGGTGCTGCGGCTGGTGCAACGCTGGGTGGGATCGTCGATCGCACCGCAAACAGCCGCGTTATTGTGGTCAACCCGGATTCCGACTTGACCCTTACAGTGAACAGCAACACCACTATCTAAAGGCGGTCGTTAAAGCGTCTCCTGGTCTGTATGCAATCAGTTTCGTTTAAGCATTAACGGACTGACTGAGCTATGAGTCACATTGTGGTGAGAGTGATCAGCGATCGCTCTCGCCATTTTTTTGGCTTACCCAGGCGATCGTCTTACAGGCATCTAGATCCCCAGATCCCTCTGTCCATCCAAACACCAATAACCAAAAACTAATAGTGTTCTCTCACAGCCACGAAAGCTGCGTTGGTTCTGCTTGTTCTAGAAAGACACGTTCCACTATGCCGCGTTGGTACATCGGTGTTTTATGACGACCAACTAAACGGGGCGACACACCTGCTTTTTCAAGGCGCGATCGTGCTTGTTTACCCGAACAGCCCAAAATGGTGGCGGCATCGCCTAGAGGCAACCATTGCTGGGCAAAGCGCGGCAGTAAGGCTTCGTCGGACTCGTTTTGCACTTCAGTTAATAGACGCTCTGCCAATAGCCAACAGGCGATCGTATCGGCTTCGGCACGATGCGAATGACCCACCGGAAACTTAAAGTGTTGTACCAGATTGGGCAAGCTGCGGGATGGTAAGTCAGGCAGCATGAGGCGAGCAAGGATCACTGTACAAAGCTGGTCTTCAGGCAATCGTGAAAAAACGATATTCAAGTAATCAAACTCTGCGCGTAGAAAAGCATAGTCAAAGGCTAGATTGTGCGCGGTCAGCACACCCGTTTGTAGCAGCGGCACATACTGATGCCAGACTTCTTCCGCTAGGGGCGCTTGATCAACCATCGCCTGATCGATCCCCGTAATGCGGGTAATCATTTCTGGTACGTGTACCTGCGGGTTTACCAGATGAGTCTGCTGATGCTGAATGCCGTCTGCTAGAGTCGCCTGTAAAACGGATACTTCTATCACGCGGCACCCACCAGAGGCACGATGCCCGGTTGTCTCCACGTCTACAACCGTTAAAGGCTGCTGGCTTACTCGGCGATAAAACGCAAGAAGATCGGTTGAAAGCACTGTAAAAATGGCTCAGAGACAACAAAATAGGGTGAGCAACGCCCACCCCATAACTTACGGATGCTTTTAAGAGTCTGTCAACACTGCACCAATGGGCACAAGGATGGCAGACATTTTTCTGTTCGATCCCCTACTGCCTCAGCAGGTTCAGCCAAACTAAGCCAAACAAAAAAGCTGGGGATCGATGTCATTACTTCATTTTAGCGATCGAGGGATGGCGATACCTGATTCTCAGAGTTGCCAACATTTCTACCACGTTTGACGGGCTTGGGCTTGGCTGAACCACCGCCATTGCCGCCATGTCCACTATTGCCGCCACCGCCATGAAATGTCTCCTCTGCATGATCCTGGTTGTTAGACCGCATCCAGGTCGGACGGGTCTGGTCATACGCCATCTGTAACGCCGCTGCGGCAATCGCGTGAGGTTCATACTCTTCTGACAGTTGCGCCACGATCGGCAAAAAGGATGCCATCCGCTCGCCTACCAGCGCTTCGCGAATTTGACCCTGGAGTTTTTCCAGTTGACGGGCTTCAATCTGAGCGCGAGTTGGAATAGAGACGACCTCTAATCGTTGACGCATATGGAACTCGATATCGCGCAGTTTACGGCGATCAAGCGAATGCACCAGCGAAATCGCTGTACCTTCTTTGCCTGCTCGTCCTGTACGACCAATACGGTGAACATAGTTCTCTACACTATCGGGTAAGTCGTAGTTAATCACATGAGTCAGGTCATCAACGTGGATACCACGAGCGGCAATGTCAGTCGCTACCACCCAGCGCACTTGACGCTGGCGGAACCGGAGCAAGAGCCGTTCCCGTTGGGATTGGCTAAGGTCACCATGATATTCATCGACGCTGTGTCCCGCTGCCTGAAGCTGGCTGGTGAGTTCTGCCGCCGCCTTACGGGTGCGAACAAAGATCAGTGCTGCTTCGGGATCTTCTAGTTCCAGAATGGGCTGGAGGGCACGTGCCTTCGTCCAACCACGGGGGATCATGTAAGCGACTTGATTAATGCGAGTTGGTGCCGTTTTGGGTTGTTCGATCGTGACCGTAATGGGCGAGCGCAAGAACTTTGTTACCAGCTTGCGTACCGATGGCTCCATCGTGGCTGAGAAGAACGCCGTTTGACGTTCGATCGGTGCCTGACTAAGAATCTTTTCGACATCTTGAATGAAGCCCATGTTGAGCATTTCATCCGCTTCATCCAGCACCATCCAGGTCAACTGGTTCAGCTTCAGGTCGCCACGGCTAAGGAGGTCTAGCACGCGTCCAGGGGTACCAACGACGATTTGAGCGCCACGTTCAAGGCGAGAAATCTGCTGGTCGATCGCCTGTCCACCGTAAATGGTGACCACCTTCAGGCGGCGATCGTCGATAAAACCACGTATGGCTTGACCGACCTGCATTGCCAATTCCCGTGTAGGAGTCAGGATCAGCGCCTGCACGGCTGGTAGCTTGACATCAATGCGATCAAGAATGGGCAGCGCAAAGGCAGCAGTTTTACCAGTACCTGTTTGGGCTTGTCCCACAACATCACGCCCGCAGAGAAGATGGGGGATCGCCTGTGCCTGGATAGCAGTTGGGACGGTAAAGTCCATTGATTCCAAGTGGCGAATGCGGGCTTCAGAAAGACCAAGGCTATTGAAAGAAAGGGTCATTGAATCTCCTAGTTAACTAGTTAAAAAGATGAAACGTGTTTGTCTGCAAAAAATGACTGCAAAAAGTGTGTGGCAAGCAGGTAATGCCAGATGCATTCAGCCTGAAGCCCAAGACTCAAGGAACAGCTAACGGCAGCTTAGGTAGTAGATCCGCCGCTGTGGCAACGTGACCATAAAGGTCGTACACATCAGCATCGACGATCGCTACCGGCACAAGCGATCCCAGTGTTGCGCTGCCCCGAATGTAGACCAGACCATCTACATCTGGAGAGAAGCGAGCCGACCGACCAATAAGTTCATTGGTCTCGGGGTTCTCTTGCTCGATCAATACATCAACGACCTTACCTACTTGCGCCCGATTACGCCTGAGCGAAATGGGCTGTTGCACAGTCATCAACGCATCCCGGCGATCGTCCATCACAGCTTGAGGCACCTGATTAGGCAAGCTGAAGGCAGGGGTACCTTCTTCAGGCGAGAAGGTAAAGACACCGACATGATCAAACTCGTGCCGCTGCACAAACTCCAACAAGTGCTGAAAATGCACATCTGTTTCACCAGGGAAGCCGACGATGAACGTCGTTCGCAAGACAGCATTGGGGATCGCTGCTTTAATGCGCTCGATCACGCCGTCATTCACTTGCCCTTGCCACGGACGGTTCATCGAGCGCAGCACATCAGGATGAGAGTGCTGGAGCGGCAAATCCAGATAGGGCAGAACGTTTGGTGTTTCCTGAATGGCAGCAATAACACTAGGCGTTAAACCAGTTGGATAGGCATAATGCATCCGAATCCAGGGGATATCTACATTGCCTAGCGCTCGCAGCAGCTCTGCAAGCCGAGGTTCACCGTAGATATCCAAGCCATAGTTGGTCGTGATCTGAGAGATCAGAATGATTTCCCGCACGCCTTCCGACGCAAGCCGCTCTGCTTCAGCCACAATCGACTCAATAGGGCGCGATCGCTGCTTACCCCGCAGATGAGGAATAATGCAAAAGGCACAACGGTAATCGCAGCCTTCGGCAATCCTTAAATAAGCAACCCCTTCAGTTGTTGTGCGGTAACGAGGGGTCGTTTCATCTGCAATGTAAGTTGGCTCTTGAGAAACCTCTTGGACACGTTCGCCCGTTTCAGTCCGCTCAATAACATTGACAATCTTGTGATAATCGCCTGTGCCAACCAGCGCTACGGCTTCTGGCAGTTCTTCCAAAAGTTGCTCCTGGAAGTGCTGCGCCATGCAGCCTGTGATGACAATCTTTTTATCTGCTTCTGCCAGTTCTACTAGCGTTCGCACAGATTCTTCACGTGCTGCCTGAATAAAGCTACAGGTATTAACAATAACGTAATCAGCTAACTCTTCGTTTGCATCAACTTCGTAGCCCGCTTGGACTAGAAGCCCCAGCATATGCTCAGTGTCAATTCGATTTTTCTCGCAGCCCAAATGTGTGACGGCAATCGTTGGCTTGTTGCCCATGTAATCCTATTTCTAATGGAGTCGAAGGGTGTAGTCGGTAAGCTGTAGCGATCGCTTATGCGACGGATTGACCCCTCGCCTCAAATTCAATAGCAGTTAAAGTAAAACCACTATTCAGTGCAATCGCCCAGATGACAATACTTGATGATGATAGCGCAAAAACGAGAATATTACGATACTTTACGCAGAGGTTCTCTTTTGCTTAAGGAGATGTAAGCCACGTTTTGTTGGCACTCACATCTAAGCAGCCCTTTTAACTACTTCTGTAATAACCCTTGATATTGTAGCCCATCCAACATCGATCATGTCTGACTTAGACTAGCAGTCTTCAAGTCGGTTTCGAGTTAATCAAGGCAAAGAATAGGTGGGCGCGCTCTTCTAAGCACTATCACTGCTGTTAAATAAGCAATTTATTAAAGGAGTAAACCGCTGGGTTGGTTCAGTGACGCAGTGAGCGTAAAACAAGTTTGGATGCCTTTAAGTAGAAGTAGACGGTTGTTTGGTGGCTTTGTAAGCAGCGCTCTATAAGCAGCATGGAGAAATCTCCTTATCTTTACAGTGACGTTAACTACCCTTTACAGCGAATACGGGGACGGTAAAAAGTTATGATTCTAACAGTCGATTCTCTTTAGATGAGTCCGAATTCTTTACGCACGTGGACTTAATTCAAATTTTCAAGACTCCGAACCCAATTATTGGTGTTGTTCATTTGCTGCCTCTGCCGACCTCAGCGCTATGGGGCGGTAGTCTAAGGGCAGTTATTGATCGAGCCGAGCAAGAAGCTACTGCGCTAGCCTCTGGTGGCGTTGACGGCATTATTGTCGAAAACTTTTTTGATGCGCCGTTCCCTAAGGATCAGGTTGATCCCGCAGTCGTAAGCGCAATGAGTTTAATTGTGCAGCGGCTTCAACAGATGGTAACGCTGCCGATCGGTATCAACGTGCTGCGAAATGATGCGCGTAGTGCGCTGGCGATCGCAACCTGCACCCAGACGCAGTTCATCCGCGTGAATGTCCTTACTGGGGTCATGGCAACTGATCAGGGACTCATTGAGGGTAAGGCGCATGAACTATTGCGCTATCGCCGCGAACTAGGTAGTGATGTCAAAATCTTTGCGGATGTGCTGGTAAAACACGCCCGTCCCTTGAGTTCCCCCAATCTTACGGTTGCAGTTCAGGATACGATCGAGCGCGGTCTAGCCGATGCGGTGATCCTCTCTGGTTGGGCAACAGGTAGCCCGCCTAGTTTAGAAGATCTAGAACTCGCTACCGCTGCTGCCAAAGGCACGCCCGTCTTTATCGGTAGTGGCGCAGACTGGGAAAATATCTCGACGTTAATGCAGGCGGCGAATGGTGTCATTGCTTCTACGTCGCTCAAGCGTCACGGTCGCCGTGAACAGCCGATCGACCCCATCCGCGTGAGCCGGTTTGTTGAAGCGACTCGTCGCAGTGTTTCGACGAGCGAGCCGACGGCGCTCCCGTCTCTGCCTTTGCGCTCGTAACGAAAGAAGCAACCATAACTCATCAAAGGCAAGCTATGGCTAGAGCGAATGCCTTAGCGTAAGGTATAGCAGTCGAAGAGCACGTTAGGATAGACCTAAACCCTGAAACGTCCTTGGAGCAAGGGCTTCGGTTCATCCTTTATCCTTTTGCTATATCACGCAGCTTTAGCGCATGAACAAGACTCAAAACATCGTGCTGCCATTCTGGTAACACCAGGGTCATAACAATTTCTTCCACACTATTTAGCACGCAAAAAGCAATGGCAAGCCAGAGTGTCGGTGCGTAACCAAACCCGAACAAGCCAATGGTTGCAATGAGTAAAGTAATGCCCCAGGCTTTGGCAGTGAAGGTATGAAAGCTAGGCAACTGACCAAATTTGATTAAGCTCGTTGCAAAAAGCGCTAATTGAGCCGCGATCGCTACTCCCAACGGGATCGCAAAGTCAGTGATTACGGCAGGGTAAATGAGCCATGTGCTCAAGGCGACGCAAAAATAGAGCGTCATATCTGCCCAACTGTCAGCCTGACGTAGCTGCACCGTACTAACGCCGAGGCGGCGAGCAATGATGCCATCAGAAATATCAGACAGGACAGCAATCATATAGCCAGTAAGAAACCAGGCAGTGGTGCCGTGGTCGAGCGCATCCCATACCAGTAAGGGTGCGATCCCAACGCGAAGACCCACCAGAAAACTGGGAAGCGCACTCAAACGCATCATCGACTTGTCAACCTCTTTCTTCAACCGCTTTTACTAAGGAATGGGAATTAAATAAGTTCAATCTTTGGTAGGGGCAGGTTTTGCTATCAAAGCCATGGCAGAATGCAGTTTGGTCTGCTAAACCCGCCCCTACAGTTTGCAGATTGATTATCAAATTCACGGTCCTAAGTATGGCGCACCGTGGGGACTGCTAGCGGTTACGCTTGGCTAGTTAGCTGCCGCTGTTCGTGCTTGAATTAATTGACCCAGGCTAGAAACGGCTTTGGCGTATTGGGGATCGGCTGCGGTTGCGACTTGTTGCTTCTGCACTAACGCTTTTTTCTGGTTGGCGGTCAGCTCCACGACAAAATCGGGTGTAATGCCCACACTGTTAATGTCTCGACCACTTGGAGTGTAGTATTTGGCGATCGTCAGCTTGATTGCCGAACCATCACCAAGGGGTTGAACCGCTTGCACTAACCCTTTGCCAAAGGTGCGAGTGCCGACTAAAAGAGCGCGACCGTTATCTTGAAGCGCACCTGCCAGAATTTCACTGGCGCTGGCAGAACCATTGTCCACCAGTACCACGAGCGGTTTATCGGTGAGCGCTCGTCCGTCTGTAGCGTATTGTTTTCTCACTGCTTGTCGATCAACCAGCGACACGATCGGCTTTTGTGACATCCACATACTCGCAATCTTGAGGCTGGCATCCAGCAGCCCACCCGGATCGGAGCGCAGATCGAGGACGTAGCCTTTAACTCCCTGCTGTTCAAGCGCGACAATGGCTCGGTTCATCTCAGCGGGAGCCGTGCGCGTAAACTCTGGCAGGCGGATGTAGCCAATCTTGCCAGCATCAGTCATTTGTGTGCGATATGACACTGGGTTGAGGGCAATGTTGGCTCTAGTCAGCGCAAAGGTCAGATTCTGGCTGCCGCGCCGGATCGTGAGTACAACCTTCGTACCAGCAACTCCTTTGATTTGCTTCACCGCCTCATCAATGGTCATGCCTTGTGTCGATCGCCCATTAATCTTAGTAATGACATCAGCAGATAGAATGCCTGCCGTTGCTGCGGGCGATTTTTCGATCGGTGCCACTACAGTGATCGCTTTGGTCTTTTCGTCTGCCGCCAGTTGAAGCCCCACGCCTGATAAGTTGCCGTTGATTTCAGCATTTAGCGCAGTGTAAGCCTGTGGCTCAATGAACTCGGTATAGCGATCGCCCAGCTTTGCCACCATTTGCTGAATCGCCACGTATGCCTGCTGTTTGGAGCTATAAGAGCGACCCAGATAGCTTTGCCGCACTGCTTTCCAGTCTTGACGGTTGAAACTGCCATCTACGTAGTTTTGATCTAAAACCTGCCAGACTTTATCAACTAACTGCTTTGGGCTAGGTTGTAAGGGTTCTGCCCAACCTTTTGAAGTGCTAACAGTGCTAACAGCCCCTGTAAGGAGGACGGTTGTAGCAGCAAGGACGGCTGTGCTAGCGAAAAATCTCTGCTGAGTCATACGTTGATTAAACGAGTGGACTAGAAGGTTTGGCATCGGTACGTTGCGATCGCAGCAAGCACTTCATGGAAGGTTAGACCACTCCTTGCGCTAGAAGGTTCAATGACTTTGAAACACCTGCTTTAGGGAAAACTGCTTGTTGCACGTCAGGCAAAGAAAGCTGTTGCTCTGCTTGTATCAATGGTGTTAACTACCGACTTCAAGTGCCAGATCCCCAATTTCGGAATCTGGTTTGGCTAAGCAAGCAGGGCTGCGCCAAGCAGCCGGAGAATGGTGCAAATTAATCGCAAACGGTGCAGTATAAGATCAAACCAAGCGTCTCCATTGTTGCGCTGCCTCTCTCCTTCATGCAAAGCCATACTATCGAACCCTTTTCTAACAATTGGGCGTATTTGAAAGCAGAACTCACCTGGCTCGATCGCGTCTTAGGCATGGCAATTGCACGGCAACGGCAGGAAACAAAGGTCGTCGATCGTGTGGCGCGTTCTCGTGTTGATCGTGTGACCAGCCATTGGTGGCGCGGCTTGGTCACGCTGGAAGGAGAAGCCGCTTACGATTCGCCAGTCGAAAACCCACGACAGCGATCGATTATCCCTAAAGCCAGCTATCAGCAACAGCTAGAAGCAAAAATTAAGGTGAGTCAGCAGAGCGGTATTGTCCTGGGGCTACCGTTACTTTGTAGCCGCTTACAGCTTGGCACGGCTGAAAAAAACCTTTTGTTGATGGCACTTGCGCCTGAAATCAGCCGTCGTTATGCGCGTCTTTACAACTATCTGCAAGAAACCGAGCATCCTGGTGCAACAGGGTTGCCAACCGTCGATTTGATTTTGCGTCTTCTGTGTCGCACGGATGCCGACTGGCGATCGCTGCGGCAGTCTCTTACAGAGGACTCAGCCCTAATCAAGCATCAACTACTAGACCTGCGATCGTCCCACGCCCATCCCTTACTGGCTCGTCCAGTCAAGCTTCCCGACTCCTTAGTCAACTACCTGCTCGCCGATCAACCAGAAAGTCATGCCTTAGAAACCTTATTACAGACCCCTCCCTGCTCTGCTCCCGCCTCTCCCCTCTCTCCTCTCTCCTCTCCTACCCAAAACCTCTGGTCAGCGCTCATTCTTCCCCCCGCCTTGCTGGCAGACTTGCAACACTTGTGCCATCGTGTGCAGTTTGCCCAACAGGTCGATGAAGACTGGGGCTTTGCGGCTGGGCTGCAACTAGGCGATCGTGTGGGAACGATCGCGCTTTTAGTTGGCGTATCCGGTACAGGTAAAACATTAGCAGCACGGGCGATCGCTCAAACTTTGAAAACGCCTTTACTGTGTGTCGATCTGGCTCAACTGCATCAGGATGATGTGCCCTCACTGCTGCAAGCGATCGCCACCCAAGCCCCTCCAGTGCTGCTGCTTAAGTCGGCAGAGTGTTGGTTTGGTCGAATGTCAGCGCTACCCAATACAGTGCTGCATCAATTTCTTGCCTTACGACGGCAGCAGCAGAGTATCACGCTATTGAGCGTGCATCAAAAACATAGCCTTGCTGCCCAATGGCGACGAGAGCTTCACCCACTTTTGGCGTTCCCTATGCCAACTCAGGCAGAACGGCTCAAACTCTGGCAGCAAGTGTTCCCCGAAGTAGTTCCTCTTGCTGAGCTTGACTGGGAACAACTGGCGCGCCTACCGTTAAGCGGAGGTGACATTCACACGATCGCCCGTGATGCTGCCATTCATGCCGCTGCCTCAGACACCAAACTGACGACGCAGCACCTGATCCAGGCGTATGAACGAGTGAAGGGACAGACGAGAGGGAGAAAGTTTTGAGGACACCAGCCTTCAGCCGTTAGCTTTTAGCTTCTAGCCTTCTAAAAAGTAATCAACAACTTCTACTAACCGCTGACCGCTAACTGCTAGCTGTTCATGGCAACCGATCGCCCAGCTTACTCACGATCGGCAAGCGTAGTGCTTTGCGCCGCCAGAGTTGCACCATGAGCCAGAGATTTACTAAAAAATAGCCAGAGGTGAATAGGCTACTGGTAATTAACAACGGTAACGACAATGACTCAGAAGCATTGGCACCTGCACCCAGCAGAATGTAGCCCAGAAGCCAGCCTAGAGCCAGCGTTACCACAAGGCGGCTCAAATTTTTTTGCTGGCGCGTCCCTTTGCCACGGTATAACGTCCAAAGCGCTGGGAAGAAGCCTACTACAGGCACCAGATACAGGAAAAGTTGGAGACGCTTAAAGTCTTCATTCTCAAAGGGTTCCCGGTCATACATGGCGTGTTGTTGGCGATCGATTGCTTTGATCCTAAACGAAGCCAGCACAGATTGAGTTGTTGCCGAAACCTGGCGGTGTTAAGTTAGTCAGTTGGTTTAGCTTCAGCGCTTGACTGCACGACGAGGGCTGCATCAGTTCCTTGGGACGATCGCTCGTCCAGTCGTTTGATCGAAAAAATGAATCTTATCCGCACTGATTGAGAGCCAAAGTTCTTCACCCAGCTTAATAACGCGATCAGGTTCAATGCGTGCTTGGAGCAGTGCCGTTTCATCGCTGGCACCAACAAAACGCACTGCCAGATAGGTTTCGCTACCGAGTGCTTCAACCAGTTCTACCTGCACGGGCAAGTTTTTGGGTGCAGCCGCGCCAATATTAAGGTGTTCTGGACGAATGCCGAGGGTTAGAGTTTGCCCGTCGTAGGGTTTCAGCACGGTTTCCCAGGCTTCGGGCAGAGTCAGACGAAACTGTGAGTGAGTAATTAGCAGCGGTGCCTTGAACTGTACAGGTAGAAAGTTCATCGGCGGCGAACCAATAAATTCCGCTACAAAACGATTGGCAGGATGGTTGTAAAGCTCCAGTGGCGAAGCAATTTGCTGGATCTGCCCTGCGTTCATGACGGCAATGCGATCGCCCATCGTCATCGCTTCTGTCTGATCATGGGTTACATAAATCGTGGTTGTGCCCAACTGTCGCTGAAGCTTCACAATTTGCGATCGCGTTTCAGCTCGCAGTTTGGCATCCAAGTTCGACAATGGCTCATCCATCAAAAATACCTGTGGATTGCGTGCCATTGCTCGTCCCAGTGCCACCCGCTGCTTTTGTCCACCCGACAGTTGTTTGGGCAATCGATGCAGCAACGGTTCGATTTGCAAAATCTGCGCGACAGAGCGCACTTGCTGGTCGATCGATCGCTCGCGCGCCGAGCGAAACCGCAACCCCTTCGGCAATTTGCGTGTCGTCTCAATCAACAGATTCTCAGCCCAGACTGGAAGTGAGGTGTGAGGTGTAAGGTGTGAGGTGTGAGGAGAAGAGTTTTGAGTTATAAGTTTTAAGTTTTGAGTTGATCGTTCATTCCCCTCCTCCTGCCTTCTGCCCTCTGCCCCCTGCCTTCTGCCTTCTAGCTCCCTATTCCTAACTCCCGACTCCCGACTCCCTAATTTCGTCCGTCGCAGCCCAAACGCCAGATTCTCGTATACCGTCATATGCGGATACAGCGCGTAGTTCTGAAACACCATCGCGATATCACGCTCTTTCGGTGCAAGGTTGTTGACGAGGCGATCGCCCACGTAAATATTGCCTCCGGTCAGTTCCTCTAGCCCTGCAATCAGGCGCAGTAGAGTACTTTTGCCACACCCAGAGGGACCCACTAGCACCATGAATTCCCCGTCTTCGATGGTCAAATTGATAGCACGGAGAACACTGGTCGCGTGCGATCGACGCGCAGAGTCTTTAACAGCTACGCTGCTTTTGTCGATCGGTGCTAACAATGGCTCTGCTGCAACTGTTGTCGGCGCTGGTTCACCGCCACGACTGGAGAAGCTTTTATAAATGTTTTCAAGAATAACCTGTGCCACAATGCTGCCTGTTTACGCTTGCCTACTTATACAATTTACGACTCTACTTGCAAAGCTTGAGTTGTCACATAAACGTCTAGTTTTCATCCACATACACTAAGAGCATGTCTCTAACGACATAGTTGCCTCAGAGCTTGCAATTTCCCGAACCACAGAAGCTTGACCCGCTTGCAGAATAACATTTTCATACTCATAGTCGCCGATAGGCTGTATATCTGGCATTGCCAAGTCGACCGCATATCCTTCTGGTTGTTTGTAGCATGTCACAATAGCTCCGACCGTTCCGATTGGAATAATGCGATCGCCAAAATTGACCGAAATATCAATTAACGTTCTAATTTAGCCTGGTAAGCGTTGCCTGAGTGAGATCGATCAACCGCACTCTGATTCCTTTGCACAGATGGGTTTGGTCTGCAAGTGTCTCGACGGTGTATGTAATAGTGAAGAAACGAGCGTTGCACACTGCTACCGATGCCAGCCTGTCCTCGTTGCCACCAATCTGTTGCGCCACAGGCGATCGCCTGTCCCTCCTGCCATATGCCGCTCAAGGCGCATGGTCATCCCGGTATGCCACTGCACCGGGCTATAGGCTCGGAACCACTGTGCCTGACTTGCACATACCATGCCGATGATACCTGTACTTTTCCCAAACGCCCTGAGGCAATGGACTGTACCTTGTACAACGATGTTAATAAGCCGCTGCCAGTGGCTCCTGTAAGCTACACAGGTAGCGATCGCCTGAAAACCTGGGCAAAACGCCATACAGGTTTGTTGGCGCTGCTTGGGCTGTTGCTGCTCAGTTTAATGGTTGTGCTAGTGCGGTAAAGCTAGTGTGCGATCGATCTCCTGTCGCAAACAGATCAGTGCTTCCTTCACTTGAACAAGTAGTTGCGCGGGATGGTCAAGTTGCTGTTGCCGTGCTTGATCCTCTAGCTGTCCTGCAACGACTGCGATCGCTCGCCCTCCAACACTCGATGCGGCTCCCTTAATTAAATGCGCTGCTTGCTCAATTTGGTAACAATCACTGGCATCAATGCCCTTTTCTAGCGCCTGCACATACGGTGGTAAGACACCCATCAGCACTTGCAAAATTTCTCGCTCATATTCACTGTCACCCGCCGAAAGCTCGTGCAAATATTGCCAGTCAAGCACGTCGAGCGACTGAGCAGAGGGCGCAGCAACGTCACTTAGCGTTGCTGCCGAGGGTTGCGTCGCTAGTAGCAGCGTTTGAGGTTTTGTTTCAATGAGCGGCGTTGTCTTTCTGTGGGCAAGTGCTTTCTCTTGCAGGCTTTGACTCCAGTGAGCCAGCTTGATTGCTAATTCTTCTTTGCGTACAGGCTTGCTGAGATAATCATCCATGCCAGCTTCAAGACAGTGATCCCGGTCTTCTTTCATTGCATTTGCAGTCATGGCAATGATGATCGTGTGCTGATGATCTAGCGTTGCTTCCATCGTGCGAATGATACGAGTTGTATCATAGCCATCTAGCAGCGGCATCTGGCAATCCATCAACACAACGTCGTAATGTATGTTTTCCATTAATGACAGCACCTCTTGGCCATTAGCAGCCACATCGGCAGTGTAGCCAAGGGTTTTTAATTGATGTAGCGCTACTTTTTGATTGACGGCACTGTCTTCTGCTAGCAATAGCTTTAATCGAGTCACCTTCGTCTGTAGTGCATCCGGGTCCGACGGTAGGGGTGTTGGGGTCGGTGCTGCCAGCGTATGCTCCATCACTGTAGCCTTCGTTGGTTGATGCATCACCGCCATTAAACTCTCCAGTAACCGAGCCTGACGGACTGGTTTCCCAAGGCAAGCCGAAAAGCCACAGTCAAGTAAGCGTTGGGTGTCACGTTGATGGCGTGCTGTCATGAGGATCAACGGCATCGACGTGAGTGCTGGGTCAGCTTTGATTTGTTGCCCCAGCCATTTGCCATCTATGTCAGGCATTTGCAAATCGATCAGAGCGAGCTTGTAGGGCTGTTTCGCTGCTGCTGCCTCTCTCAGCATTTGTAACGCTACGATCGCATTGGCAGCCTCATCCACAGCCATTCCCCAGTCAGTGGTTTGTTCGCGCAGCATCTGACGATTCGTTGCATTATCATCAACGATGAGGATTTTTAGCCCGTCAAAACCCAATGTGCGATCGTTAGTTGACGCACTAGCGGGCAAAGAAGGCTGCTTTTCAAACGGGATGGCGAACCAAAATCTAGACCCTTGATTGACAATACTCTCGACACCGATCGTACCGTTCATACACTCAACCAACTGTTTGCAAATCGCTAACCCTAAGCCAGTACCGCCATATTTTCGCGTAGTGGAAGCATCCACCTGAATGAATGGTTCAAACAGTGTTGGTTGGGCAGCCTGCGGAATGCCAACGCCTGTATCATCTACGGAAATGGTGATTGTGGCTGTTGTATCCGTTTCGGCTGCTAAGGAAACTCGAATGACTACTTCACCGTGATGGGTAAATTTAATCGCGTTGCCGGTTAGATTAATCAAAATTTGACGCAGCCGAGTTACGTCACCGCGTAGCGCGATCGGCACCGTTGATGGTAGCAGCGTGACGAGTTCTAGTTCCTTGCTTTGCGCCGTTGCTGCTAATAGGTCAGTCACTTCTTCGATACAAAGGCTGAGATCAAAATCAAGTATTTCAAGTGCGACTTCTCCGGCTTCCAGCTTAGAAAAATCGAGGATCTCATTAATTAGGGTCAGGAGATTATCGCCGCTACAGCGAATCGTTTCTGCAAAATCTTGCTGCTGTGAGTCCAGCTTTGTATCAAGCAGCAAGCCCGTCATGCCAATCACTGCATTCATCGGCGTGCGAATTTCGTGGCTCATCGTCGCCAAAAAGTCGCTCTTTGTTTGTGCGGCTTGCTCTGCCTCTTTACGGGCAGTTTCGGCGGCTTCACGCGCTTGCTTTAGCTCCAGGTTTTGTTGCGTTAACGTCTGACGCTGCTGTACCTGAGTCGCCAGAAGACGTGCCTGTGCTAACGCAATACTTACCTGATCTGCCAGTTGTTTGAGGAAGTCAATTTCAAAGGATTTCCAGCGCCGTGGTGCTGAACACTGGTCAGCAAACAGCAAGCCCCACAACTGCTCATTCTCAAAAATCGGCACGCCTAGAGTCGCTTTAATTTGAAACTGTTTGAGCAGGTCTTTGTACCACAGCGGTAGGCTGCACTGCTCAATGGTGTCGATCGCCAAAATGCGCCTGTCGAAGTACGCCTGTATGAGATCCTCAAACGCTGCTTCTGGTAGCTGATAGTTAAGGATAGGTAGCCAGCCTTCGCGAACAGACTCAACGACAACGGTAATATCGTGATGACGCTGAAGCTTATAAATCGATACCCGATCAGCTTGCAAAAATTCCCGTACTTCTGACGCGGTAGTCGTCAGAATATCGTTAAGTTCGAGTGATTGCCGAATACGGAGGGTAATAGTGGAGAGAAGCTGCGATCGCTGGCTCTGCCGCAGCACTTCTTCCTCCACCCGTTTGCGCTCGATAAACTGACCAATCTGTCGCCCGATCGCGGTCATCATCGTGAGCAAGTCGTCATCTGCCTGCCTGGGCTTTTGATTGAAAGCCGAAATAACGCCTAAAACCGTGTCTTTAGCCACAATGGGAAACCCGTACCCTTGACACAGTGATGCCCTGAGTGCGGCTGCTTTACCTTGAAAGTTCTGCTCTTGAGCAATGCTCGTGATCCAAAGCGGTTTTTGCTCTGCCCAAACACGCCCAACTAGCCCTACACCAGGCGCAAAGGTTAATTGCTGCGTACTGGCTTCAAACTCAGCAACATTGAGCGTTGGTTGGTGCCAGGTCGCGACAAAGTGCATCAATTTGGCTTCGGAGTCAACACGCCAAAGTTGACCCAAATCCCAGTGCAAGTTTTCGCAAAGAGCCTGCAAGATTTGGGGCGTTGCTTCACTCAGTGTTGCGGATTCGGCTAAAACTTTTGTAATGCCATATTGAGCACGGCGATGACGTTCAGCCTGCTCCTGCTCACTAATGTCATGCATTGAGCCACAAGTACCTGTGACGGTCCCATTAGCGGTTTTGGTGAGACTGACCAACGTTTCCATCCAACGGATGTCACCTGTTTTGGTGAGATAGCGAATTTTGTGACGACCATCGCTTTGTTGTCCTTCCAGCAAGGCGTCTGGAGGCTGTGCCGCGCGGTGTCGATCGTCAGGATGCACGAAGTCTAAAAAGTGTTTGCCCAGGCTTTCGTTGACTGAAAAGCCCATGATTTCAGTCCAGGCGGGGTTGAGAAACGTCCAAAGACCAGCGACATTGCGCTGAAAAATTACCTCTCTAACGCTATCAACCACTGAGCGGTACTGGTGTTCACTGTCTCGTAGGGCAGCTTCAGAATGCCGTAGCTCTGTGATGTCAGTACCCGTTTGGACGAAGTACTCCACCGTGTTGTTAGCATCTAGCAGACCCGTACTCGACCAGGCAATCAAGCGTCGATCGCCCGTTCGTGTAACCCAGTGATGCTCGTGCTGGCTGGTAACAAAAGCTTTGGTCTGTAAGCTGTCTAAGATGTCTTGAGCGGGCTGTACTGCCTCTGCTGCTAGCAGCACATCTTCCAACCGCTTGCCTGCTACTTCATTAAAGCTATAGCCAGTCGCGAGTTCACACGCCTGATTAAAGCGCACAATGCGGCGCTTGCGATCGAGCACAACGATAAGTGCACCTGCCGTATCTGTAATCGCAGCCGTCAAATCGCGCTCTTGCTCAAGCTGGATCTCAGTGCGCTGACGCTTGTTGATTTCGTGATACCCCAGGTAAAAAAGCAGCGAGAACGTGCCGAGATTGAAGATAAGATTGCCGACCAACCGACTTGTCGTTGTCGCTGCTGTCGTTTCTACCCGCGTTGACCATTGCTCTAAGAAGAGCGCTTCTGCCGCTGCGTTTGTGTCCATTGCTTGCTGGCGGCGCTTGGCGAGACTCTGGTAGTCATCCTGAAGCGCTCTCAGGGATGCCTCGGTGCCGCCTGCACGTCGCTGTTCGACCACACGCTGCATAACGCTCGCTCCTTGCCCAATCATCTGTTCCAGTTGCTGAAGCTGTGGTTGCTGATTGGATTGCGTAGCCAGGTTAGACAGTGCTTGAAAACTTTGCTTTGCCCTTGCCACCGCCAGGTTGTAGGCTTCCAACTCTTGCTGTTGTCCTGAAATGGCGTAGCGGTACTCGTTCAGCTCGATCTCGTCTAGTGCGGTGAAGATCTGCTGAATGTGCTCAAACGCCATGTGTTGGTTAGACGCCAACTGGTAAGACTGCACTAAGTCACGCACGCTGCGGTAAGACATAATGCTAACCCCAATGACCATGACGGAGGCAAGACCTAAGCCTAACGCCATTTTTTGGAGAAACTGCCAGCGCATCTTAGCCAACGGTTGGCGTTTTACAGCGACGCGCTCCCAAACTGCCACGCTGCGCCGCAATTCGAGTTGTTTGATTACTTGCTGCGCTAGGACGTAGAGTGCGTCAATTTGTTCAGCACTGAGTTGTCGGGGCACCGTATCAATGATGCACAGCGTCCCCATCGCATAGCCATCAACGGTAATCAGTGGTACTCCAGCGTAAAAGCGGATGTAGGGTGCGCCTGTGACAAGTGGATTGCGGGCAAAGCGATCGTCTTCCAGGGCATCGGGCACGATAAAGATTTTTGACTGTAAAACAGCATGGGCACAGAACGCGAGATCGCGGTGCGTCTGTGATGCCTCTAGCCCAACTTTAGATTTAAACCACTGCCGTTCGGCATCAATCAGGCTAACTAACGCAATCGGCGCTTGGCAAATATAGGCAGCCAGCCGTGTAATGTCATCAAATGCCTTCTCTGGCTTTGTATCCAAAATCTTGCACTCCAAAAGCACCTGCTGTCTAGCAAGTTCATTCGTAGGCATAGGCGCAGGAAGACTATTGCTTTGAGTCGTCATTCAAGTTGCTAAAAAAGAGGGCAGTGATATCGATCACGCTCTTTTGTAAGCTAGCACTTACGGTAACAATCACAAATCGTAGATAACCCTTAAGTTAAGCAGTGGTGAAGACGCACTATCAACAGCTTCAGCTAGCTAAGCAAAACCTGTGTTGACTGCAAACCCTTACTTTTCGGCGGTTTACGTCCTTAAACTTTATTAATTAAGTTGTATGACTGAGCCGCAGTTTTAGCTGCCAAACATTTTCAAAGAGGCGCTGGGTCGATCGCTAATAGTGAAACGGCACTGTTAGCAGAGGCAGACAAACCAGCAGCAGCCACAGCCACACCCAGAAGCGAACGGGCTGCACTGACTCTGGCTCTGACAATAACGCATCAATGCGCTCTTCTAAGCGAGTGCGGGGTGTCGCGCTGCTAAAGGCAGCACAGATTGTTTCAGAGTAAAGTTCTGGGGCTTTTACCATCTGCAATAGTGCTTCAGCAAGTAGCAAGGTATCGACCGTTTGCGCTGCCCAGCGATCGGCGCGGCGTTCTCGCAGCAGCAACAGTTCTTGCCATAGTGCCTCTGTTTGGGGCAGCCAGGCAGTCAATCGGCGCAGCCAACCAAGCCAGAAAAACCAAAAGGTATCGCGGTAATGGTGATGTGCCTGTTCATGGGTTAACACTGCTTCCAGATGGTCGGTGCTAAACGTATCAATGAGTCCCTGGCTTACCACTAGCTCAGACTGCCAGAAGCCAACCTGTGCACTAAAGGGAAGCGGCGTAGACAGCACACGACCGACGTGCCCTTGTAAACCAACTTGAGGATAGGCACGCACTTGCTGAAGCGATCGCCATCCATCTGTCACCAGCCGCAGTGCCAAAATAACTGAGACACAAAGGAAGCCGACTGCTAGCGAGTAGCTGACCCAGCCTTCCCACCAGCGCACCATCTGCCCTTGGGGACCCATACAGACCAGGGCAATGGCAGTCATCAGCAAGAGCAGCGGCGGAAAAAGAAATAGCCCCAGCGATCGCTGCCAGCGTTCCTGGCAGGTACCTCCGGCGCTCACTCTTAGTAAGCGCAGCCCCCACGCGCATGACAGCCCAAAAAACAGCAGCGTTAAATGCATTCCTTATCCTCCCTTGCTTCACGGATGGCGCGGAGTCGTTGAGCGATCGCCTCCAGTTGATCGACGCTGGTTTGATCCAGACTATCGGCAAAGGCTGCTACCACATCGGGGTTGCCCACTGCCAGAAATTGATTGAGCTGCTCATATGCCCGTAATGCCTGCGCTTGCTCTTTAGAAACGAGAGGCTGCCAGGTATAGACCCGACTTTTGCGATCGCAGACGAGCCAGCCTTTCTGCGTCAGGCGTTGCAGAACAGTCGTAACGGAGGTATACGCCAGTTCGCGCTCTGGGTTAGACAGAATGCGATCGTGGACGTCTTTGACCGTCACGGTGCCGAGTTCCCAAATCAGATTCAAAATCTCGGCTTCTAAAGGTCCGAGCGAAAGCTGCTTCGGACGGTAGCTGGGTAATGGAGTCATTGAGTGCAGGGTGCCGAGCAAAATCTGTTTCTAGCTTATCGCTAGTCGCTTGTGTTGACGATAAGGGGGTGGAGAAGTAAGGGGGAGAAGTGGGGAGGTGGAGGAATGAAGGGGAAGTGGCTTATCTAGCAGTCGAAGAGAACGTTAGGACAGTCCTAAACCTTGAAAGTTCCTTTGACCAAGGACTTCGATTCATCCCTCATCCCTTATCCTTTTGCTATACCAATTCTCTTCTCACACGCTACAAAGCAAGATTCCTTTCTAATTGCGGTTTGTCTAGCTCTTTGTGGCTTTGGTCTGTAAAGCAGCGATCGAATAACCGACGGTTAGCAATGCTAGATTGAGCGTTTGCCAAGCAACTTGATTGAAGCACTCGTTTTATGAGTTTATCGACACTGATTTTGGCTGCGCTTGGCGTCGGCGTTATCTTCGGGGCATCGCTAAATGCGTTTTTCCCTACCGTTATTGAACCGCTCAATGTTTATTGCTTGGCACCGATCGGCGAAGCCTTTTTGCGCCTGATTCAATTTGTGGTTGTGCCGATCGTCTTTTCCTCCATGCTTCTGGGGTTGACTCGCATTCAAAATGCAGCGCAAGTAGGGCGCTACGCTGCCAAGTTGATGATCAGCTATGTAGTAACTAGCGCGGTCGCGGTTGGTCTAGGGATGCTATTGGCGGTGCTGTTACAGCCCGGTGCCGGTATGACTGGCTTTACGCTGGCAGCAGCTACTCAGGGCACTCAGAACCAATCGCTGATTGCCTGGCTGGTAAGTTTGATTCCTGTGAATCCTTTAGAGGCGTTAAGCAGCGGTAATCTGCTCCAAACGATCGTGTCAGCCGCGTTAATTGGTGTGGGCATTCAACTCGTCGGCGAAAAAGCAGCAAGCTTTGTGGCGTTTATCGAAAGCTGCTATGCCATTTTTGAGAAGATTTTAGGCTTGATTTTATACACGGCTCCACTGGGAGTCTTTGCGCTGATTAGCTCAGTCATTGCTACTGAAGGGTTAGCCATTATTGCCAGGCTTTTTGTCTATGTCTTGGGCTTGCTGCTTGGCTCGTTGCTTATGATAGCGCTGTATGGGTTGGTGCTTTATGTGCTGCAAGCGAAGCCAGTGCATTTTCTCCGTAGCTTAACGCCCGCCCTATCGCTTGCCTTTGGTACGGCAAGTTCTAATGCTGCGTTGCCTGTTTTGTTGCAGACGGTGCAAACAGACTACGGGCTGAGAGAAGACATTGCCAGTTTTGCGATTCCCTTGGGCACAGCCCTAAAGCGCGACGGTTCTGCTATTGTGCAAGGCTTTAACGCCCTTTTTATTGCTCAGGTGTATCAGGTGCCTGTTACGCCCTCTCTGTTGCTGGCGATCGCCCTTAGTTCTTTGCTAGTTTCCTTTAGCACTCCTGGTGTGCCAGGATCGGGCATCATCACGATAACGACGGTTTTAGCGGCAGCGGGCTTGCCTTTAGAGGGCGTTGCGATCGTGGCAGGAGTCGATCGTCTGGTGGATGGTGTCAAAACAGTGCTTAATGTTGTAGGCAACACAACCAATGCCGTGATTTTAAGCCGTTGGGAAGCCGAAGTTGGCTCAGAACAAGTTGCGCCAGCCGTGCCAGTCGGCAAATCTTAACCTGCCACCTCAGCCTCTTGTAAAATAACCGTCAGCAGACCAGGGAAGCGATCGTCCAAATCCTCACGCCGCAGTGAATTCATGTGCTGCGTTCCTTCTTTGCGACTGTGCAACACACCAGCTTCGCGCAACACTTTGAAATGGTGCGATAGCGTCGATTTTGCCACAGGCACCGACAGAATCGCACTGCAAGGCAACTCGCCCTTCTCTGCCAGTTGCTTCACAATCTCTAGCCGTACTGGGTCTCCCAGGGCATACAACACGCCTGCCAGAGAAAGGTCTTTTTTGTGTGGATGATATAGCAGCCTCATAGTTGTCATTATGGCACAGATTGCGCTATCGTTTAATAGTTCGATGTTCTTGAACTATCGAAATAACAAGACAGAAATCAGGAGGTTGCGATGTCATCCGTCACTACAGTTACAGACTCCAGCTTTCGAGACGAAGTGCTGGCAAGTGATTTGCCCGTCCTTGTAGACTTTTGGGCACCCTGGTGTGGTCCCTGTCGGCTGGTTGCCCCAGTTGTTGCCGAGCTAGCAGAGCAATATGCTGGACAAGTCAAAGTCGTCAAGCTCAACACAGACGAAAACCCCGACGTTGCCAGCCAGTACGGAATTCGCAGCATTCCTACACTGATGCTCTTTAAAGATGGGCAAACCATCGATCGTGTGGTGGGTGCCGTGCCGAAAGCAACGCTGGCAACTACGTTGGAGAAGCACTTAGCGGTAAGGAGCGAGGCTTCGACGTAAGCGCTCAACCGAATAGGTGAGCAAAAAGGGTGTGATCGCATCAAAACATCTCTGCAATTTATCCTGATGCGATCGACCTTACCCGAATAGAGGAGTGGTAGATGCACCCTGATCAATCCCTGGCTTCCCGCTAGGGATTTTTTATTTTTAACCGCCAGCAGCCATCTAGGAGTTGATTGCGCTAGAAAGGACGAGAATTTTCCTGATGCGATCGGCGTTAGCAGAATAAAGGAATGGTAGATGCACCCTGATCATTCCCTGGCTTCCCGCTAGGGATTTTTTGTTTTTAACCGTCAGTCGTAAGCTTGCAGTCGATCGTTAAATACCGCGCAAATTTTCCTGATGGCATCCGCGTTACCCGAATAGAGGAGTGGTAGATGCACCCTGATCAATCCCTGGCTTCCCGCTAGGGATTTTTTATTTCGGTCATCAGGTCAGCAACTTATACAACAGTAGGAACGCACCGTTGCATCACACTAAGGTTCTTGTAGTGCCAATGCTACACAATTACACCCGATTACGATGCTCCCACTGCTCTCTCGTAAGCTGCCAATCTACTTCGTTCCACCCGTAATCAGACAGCCACAATGAACCGGGACGAGTGGCAACCACCGTTGCTCCGCTCCATGCTGCCAACCGAGCAATTCGCACGTTCGCGCTTACGGTGGAGCCGAAGATGACGTCCAACCCTAGTTCTTTGAACCCGAAATGGAGCAGAGCACGCCCAACCTCGATCGCATAGGCGTAGCGCCCCCAATAAGTTGGTGCAAGTTCAATGCCCAGTTCCATCTTGCCAGTATCACATCCCATTCTCCGCAATCCGCAGCAACCAACCAGAACGTAAGGTTCCTGGCGATGCACAATGGCAAATTGGTAGTTGAGCCGTGGGTGATCAGAAGCCCATGTCTGAAATGTCTCAAACAAGCGCTCTGCATGCTCGGGGCTTGCCTCGTCTAACCCATAAAACGTCAGATTACGTGGATCGGCTTGATAGCTCAGAAATTGAGATCGATCAAACTCAATGAAGTCACGCAGCAGAAATCTTCTGGTTGTAATCTCCATAACAGCAAGCCTAATATTTGGGCTGTAGAAGATGATTTGCAACAATCAATATTTAAACGATCGCCCGATCGCCCATCGCTGCCAAAATGCCTTCAAACAATTGCATTCCATCGGTACCGCCGAGCATTGGATCTGAGGCGCGTTCTGGGTGTGGCATCATGCCCAACACATTGCCTTTGCGGTTGCAGATGCCAGCAATGTTATTGAGCGATCCATTGGGGTTGTTGGATGAGTCCATGTTGCTGTCGGCTATAGCGTAGCGGAACACAATTTGACCATTTGCTTCCAAGTCTGCCAGCGTGTCGGCATCGGCATAATAATTGCCTTCACCGTGCGCGATCGGCAGCGTAATGACGGCTCCACTTGAATAGTGTTGTGTCCAGGGTAAATCAGTTCGTTCGACGCGCAAGGGAACGCGATCACAGATAAAATGCAAATCTCGATTTCGCACCAGTGCCCCAGGCAGTAACCCCGCTTCAGTTAATACTTGAAACCCGTTGCAGATGCCCAAAACAAGCTTTCCCTGCTCAGCGTGTTTGATGGTTGCTTGCATTGCTGGCGAAAACCGCGCGATCGCCCCACAGCGCAAATAATCCCCATAACTAAAGCCACCAGGAACGATAATGACATCCAGGTCAGATAGATCGCTTTCTTCATGCCAAACCATGCGTGTTGGCTGCTGCAACAGTGATTCGGTCACGTAAGCAACATCGCGATCGCAATTGGAACCGGGAAAGACAATCACACCAAATTTAACCATGACGCTCTACTGCTAACCTAACGGGATGCCTGCTTTCTGAAAAACTTGCTCTGCGGTAAATGCTAACCCCTCAAAAAGCTTATCTGTGAGCAGTGTATCGCCCATATAGGTTTGAGGTGGCGCATCGGGATAGAAGACGGTAATGCTTCGGGCTTTGCTATCGACAACCCAAACTCGCAACACGTTGGCATCTAGATACGCCCTCGCTTTTGCAGCTAATTGACCAAATGTTTGACCAGGCAAAATGATTTCGATCGCGAGATCCGGCGGCACTGGACAAACCGTATTTTCTTGCCAACTAGAAGGTAACCGCTCGTAAGAGATATAGACGAGGTCAGGAGTGGGTACCCAGTCTCTTCCTTGCCAAGTCAACGCGATGCTCAGCTCTGGATAAACCTCGCCGCGACCTTCAAACTCAGGGCACAACAGAAAGAGAAAGGCACGTGTAAGGCTAGAGTGAAATTTTTTTGGGGGCATTTTGGGGACTGCCTGACCATCAATCAGTTCATACGTTATGTCGCCCTCGCCTGGGGGCAGTGCGAGAAACGCTTGCAACGTCAGTGGATGGTTTGCCTGGAGTACCATTGCGGCTACTAAGAAGAGCTAGCTTTCATTGTAGGTGATCGTGGCTTGATGCAAGATCAGCCAATTGCCATCGGGGTCATAGGCATAAATTTCTCTGCCGTGAGACGCGGTAATGATGTTACCAGATGGTGGATAGCCGAGTTGGGTAAGGTGGGCGATCGCGGCTTCCAGGTTTTCTACTTCCAAACACAGGCTCATGCCAGTGGGCAAAGGGGGAGAGGGGAGTGGGGCATGGGGAGTGGGTGAAGTGGCTTTGGGACGAAAAATGCCGAGTTTGAGCCTGGGCAGATGGAATTCAGCGTAAACGTTGGGAAGCAAGACTGCTGGTTCTAAGCTCAAAAATTGGCTGTAGAACTGTGTCAAGGCATCAAAATTTGGCGTTGCTAATGCAAGCAGTACGGCAGTGTAGCGAAGCGGCATGGCAGATTCCAGTGACAGGTTTCGGTAGAATAAACCTAGCTTCACATCTTGACGCAAAGGCAGATATCGCTATGGTAGACCCTCCTAAATGGACACCGGAAGCCAAGGCAAAATTACAAAACATTCCTTTTTTTGTGCGCTCTCAAGCCAGGGAACGGATTGAGCATTTGGCCCGTGCCGCCGAACTAGACGTGATTACCGTTGAATTGGTCGAACAAGCGCGGCTAGAGTTTGGTCAATAAAACCTCATGCCTGAAGGACCCGAAATTAAACAAGCAGCGGATGCCGTGGCACGGGCGATTGCCCACACGCCCCTCACCCATATTTCCTTTGCCTTTGAACGCTTGCAGCCTTACGAAGCTATTCTTGTCAACGAGCAAATCTGGGCAGTGCAGTCAAAGGGCAAAGCGATGCTCATTCGCTTTCAAAATCAGCTCAATATTTACAGTCACAATCAGCTTTACGGCAAATGGTATATCCAGAAAGCTAACTCTTACCCAACTACGAATCGTCAGCTCCGACTGGCAATCCACACGCCTAAAAAAGCGGCGCTTCTCTATAGCGCGTCAGAGATTGATGTCATCACAAACGAACAGATCACCAGCCATCCGTTCCTTAGTCGCGTAGGACCTGATGTGTTGGATGACGCTATGACTGTCGATCAAGTGCGCGATCGCTTCCTCGACAAACGCTTTTACCGTCGTGGGTTGGTAAGTCTATTGCTCGATCAAGGCTTTCTGTGCGGGCTTGGTAACTATCTCCGCAGCGAAGTGCTGTTTGTCGCGAGAGTGCATCCATCCCTGCGACCGATCGACTGCACGCCGGAGCAGATTGATGGTCTAGCGAAGGGCGCGATCGCAGTCAGTCGCCAATCCTATTTAACTAAAGGCATCACCAATAACCTGGACACTGTTGCTCAACTTAAACAGCAAGGCTTTTCTCGCCAGCAATACCGCTTTTACGTCTTCAACCGCGATGGTCGTCCTTGCTATAGCTGCGGTACTGCCATCCTCAAAGAGATTGCTGGCGGTCGCCGTATCTACTACTGCCCCCACTGTCAAAAACTGTGAGACGAGGATCCGTTAGCCCGGAGTGCTTGAGCGTTAAACCGCTAAACTAACGTCATCTATGCAAATGACGTGTTCTGGCACATCAGCTTGCCTGAGAGCCTGATAGCTGTCTGAGTTCAGCCCAACCAGGGTCACACTCTTGCCGAGGCGTTGATATTTGGCAACTACTTTGGCGATCGCTGTTGCGGCTGCATGATCCCACACATGAGAGCGGTTAAAGTCGATCACGATGCCGTGGGGGTCAGCATTGTAGGCAAACAGGTTCACAAAGTTGCTGGCAGAGCCAAAGAACAGTTGACCCGACACCGCATAAAGCGTGATGCCATCGTGATCAACTGAGACGGCAACGTGCGTTTGGGCAAGCCGCCAACCAAACATCAGCGTACTTAAGATAACGCCAGCAAGAACGCCCTGCGCTAGATCGTGCGTCAGTAGGGTGATTCCAGCCGTAAAAGGCATGATAATCGCTTCATTAAGCGGCATGGTTCGCAGCGTTCTAAGCGAACTAAAGTCAAAGGTTTCAAACGACACCATGATCATCACGCCAATGAGGGCAGCCATCGGAATCTGCTGGACGACATCCCGCAGCACGAAGATCGAAAACAGCAGAAACGCGCCAGCAACAGCGGTTGATAACCGATGCCGCCCGCCCGATCGCACGTTGATGATGGACTGCCCAACCATGCCACAACCCGCCATGCCGCCCAGAAAGCCCGTTACCACGTTGGCAATGCCTTGTCCGCGCACTTCTTTGTCTTTAGAGCTGCGGGTATCGGTCAAATCATCCAGTAGTGCAGCCGTAAGCAGTGATTCCAGTAAGCCGACAATCGCCAGCGTTACGGCGTAAGGCAGGATAATTGCCAGCGTTTCTAGCGAGACACTGACCTGTGGCAGATGGAACATGGGCAGGTTGCGCGTGATCTCACCCATATCGCCCACGCGACGAATCGGTAGATGAGCCACGATCGCCACAACTGTCATCGCCACGATCGCCACCAGCGGTGACGGTATACTTTTGTTCACGCGAGGAAAGAGGTAGACAATAGCAAGCGTCGCTGCCACCATCACATAGGCTTGCCACGGCTCTCCTGGCAATTGCTGCACCTGTGCCACAAAAATCAAAAGTCCGAGGGCATTCACAAACCCTGCAATCACCATTTGGGGAATGAAACTAAAGAACCGTCCCAGTTTCAAAACACCAATCAAAAATTGAATGATGCCAGTCAGAATGGTCGCTGCAAAAAGATATTCAACGCCGTGTTTCACTACTAGCGTTGTCATTAATAACGCCATTGACCCTGTAGCGGCTGAAATCATTGCTGGTCGCCCGCCTGCCAGCGCAATGACGATCGCCATACTAAAGGAGGTATAGAGCGCCACCATTGGGCTAACTTTAGCGATCGCAGCGAAAGCAAGCGACTCTGGAATCAATGCCAGCGCCACTGTAATGCCCGCTAACGATTCTACTTGCAGGGTGGCAAACGACAGTTTCTGAGTGATGCGGGTTTGAAGCGATCGCATCCGTCTAAGCGCTGCCTTGCCAGCTCTTTTGCTCGTTGAAACCATGCTGCTTCCTGCGTAGTAAGACTCGTTAACTTAAGAGAACCGAGCGGGTCTCAGAGATCAAGTGCATAGTACCGTGCTGACGAAAGCAATCAAAGTCGTACCACAAGCAAGACCGAAAGCTTGATACGCTCTTTACCCGATTGTGACCACACATAAAGTTTTGATTAACTGAATCACCATAAACTTTCGGCATTTACAGAGGCTAAGGACAGTAAATTCACGGTGTTCGTATCTTCTGGCGCGTCAAGCACGTCAAAATGTTGCATCCTAGTAGTCATGCTTCAACCTTCGACGACTATTTCAGCGCACATGCCCGCGTCATCCTACACATGGCGCAACTATAGCTGTGCGTACGATCGCCTCGCTCCTACTGATACAGCTAGTGGCGTGCCGCTGCTGTTGATTCACCCGATCGGGGTTGGCTTGTCCCGCACCTTCTGGCAACGCTTTTGTGACGAGTGGTATCGCTCTGGGCAGCACAATCTGATTTATAACCCCGATTTGCTGGGCTGTGGTGATAGCGATCTACCGCAAATTGCTTACCACCCGTCTGATTGGGCAGAACAGCTTCAGTCATTTCTGCAAACCGTGATCAAAACGCCTGTAGTGCTAGTGGTGCAGGGAGCGCTGTTGCCAGTAGCGATCGACCTTATCCACTTGCAACCAGATTTAATTCGGGGTGTAGTCATGAGTGGTCCACCCGCTCGCACCTTGATTGCAAACCCAACGCCAACCTGGCGGCAGCAGATCAGTTGGAACCTTTTCAATTCGCCCTTAGGCAATGGGTTTTATCGCTATGCGCGGCGATCGCAATTCCTCCAATCGTTTTCCATCCGCCAACTCTTTGCGACGGCTGATGCCGTTGATGCCGAGTGGTTAGCCATGTTGAAAGAGGGATCACGCGATCTTGCCAGTCGCCATGCAGTCTTCTCGTTTTTGGCTGGTTTTTGGCGGCAGGACTATACGGTTAAACTGGCTGCGATCGCTCAACCATCGCTTGTTGTCATGGGCGGAGAGGCTTCGAGCATTAGCCGCAAAGGTAAGGCAGAAACGCCTGATGAACGGCTGCAAGATTATTTAACGCAGTTGCCAAAGGGTGAAGGTGTGAAACTCCCTGGACGCAACGTGCTGCCCTACGAATCGACGGCAGAGTTTGTCAGGGCGATCGCGCCTTTTGTGCAAAAGCTAGAAACGGTTTGAGCCAGCAAGTTTATTCACTGTAGAACCCTGCTCCTAAAAGCTCTACAGTCCCCAACCCTAATATGGATGTAATTGAAACTCGAACCGCAACGGAGGCGGATTTTGACTTTTTAGCAGATGTGCATCGACAGACGTTTCAGGTTTACGTCGAGCAACTTTGGGGTTGGGATGCGGCAGGACAGAGAGCGGCTTTGTACGAAGACTTTCAACAGTTTCCGTTTGAGATCATCTGTTATTGCGGAGAAGCGGTTGGCATGATGTCTGTGGCGAACCAGAGTGATGCGCTTTTCCTCCACTACCTTGCCATTCTGCCAACCGCTCAGCGTCGGGGACTCGGCACTCAACTGGTTCGCAGGCTTATGCACAAGGCGTTTGAGCAGTAATTGTCCGTTATGTTGATTGTGCTAAAGGTGAATTCAGCGAAAGCATTCTATGAACGACTGGGCTTTAAAGTGACGGGTGACGATGAGTATCGCTACTTTATGGCAAGCTCTGAAGGCACAAACACCGATAATAGAGAGCGGTAGCTTGTGCGGGCTGACATTGGATGACTATGTTTTTTCACAAAGATGAGCAGTTAGAAGGGTTGGGCGATCGCCTTCTAGAGGCAACTTGGGCTGAGTTTCCGGGTTTAGCCCGTAATCAGATTGCAGTGACGTGGCTTGTGTATGATCCGCCTGCCATTGTTAACACTGGCGGTGCTTTAAGTGCTGAAGAATTTTGGAAACACTCCCCACGTGGTTTTAGCTATCGCGGTGTGGAGAGCATCTACCCTGCCAGCGTCGTCAAGTTGTTTTATCTGGTGGCGCTGCACGAATGGCTAGAGCAAGGCATGGCGCAGCCCTCCACCGAACTGGAGCGAGCCACGAAGGATATGATTGTCGATTCCAGCAATGATGCAACGAGCTTGGTTGTAGATGTGTTGACGGGCACAACGAGCGGTCCCGAACTTCCAGTGGCTCCTTTTGAAACCTGGAAGCAGCAGCGCAATATCGTGAATCGCTATTTTCAATCGCTTGCGTGGACAGAGTTGGAAACCATCAACGTCAACCAAAAAACCTGGTGTGATGGAGCGTATGGTCGTGAACGTGAGTTTCTTGGTGAGTTGATGGATAACCGCAATATGCTCACGACAACAGCAACTGCGCGGCTGTTGCATAGCATTGTGGGCGGGGTGGCAGTATCGGCAGAGCGATCGCACTCTATGATGCAGCTTATGCGGCGAGCGCTTCACCCAAATGACCTCGCCGCTGACCCTGAAAATCAAGTGACTGGTTTTCTGGGCGCAGGCTTACCCCTGAATGCACGCCTCTGGTCTAAAGCGGGTTTAATGAGCCGCGTTCGCCACGATGCAGCCTATGTGGAATTGCCGGATGCCCGACCCTACTTACTGGTCGTTTTTACCGAAGGGACTGCACACAGCCAGAATGAAGCAATGCTGCCGTTTATCTCACAGCAAGTGGCAACAGCAATAGTTGGTCTTTAGTGATTAGTGCGCTTGGTCATTGGTGCAACTCTTTCATCTGGTGATGGCTTATGGGCAATCGCATACGTGATGACGAACGTTGTTTGGTGATCGCCGCTTTCGACCTGGATGCTGGCTCCCAGTCGTTCGACTAGGCGTTTGACCAGTGCAAGACCTAAACCAGTGCCGCCATATCTCCAGGGATCGGCATTGGGAATGCGGTAAAATTTTTCGAAAATGCGCTCGCGCTCGCTGGCAGCAATTTCAACGCCCGTGTTGCTGATACCAATTTGCAAGCCACCGACGATCGCTTTGGCAAAGACGCAAATTGTCTCCTGAGACGAGGTGTATTTACAGGCGTTCTGTAAAAGCTCGGTGACGGTACGCTTCAGATACCTAAAATCAGTTGTTAAGGGCGGCAGGTTCTCTGAAACATCCACTACAAGCTGTTGCTGTTGCCTTAGCATGCGCTCGCTAAAACCGCTAGCAAGGTCAGGCAGCCAGCTTCGCAGATCGACAGTGGTGAGCGTTAAGGCATCACTACCCGACTCCACCTGCGACAGACCAAGCAGATCGTTAATGAGGTTAATTTCGCGCTCAGACTCATCTTTCAGCACCTTGAAATAGCGCGCAATGCGGTTGGAGTCACCACTGGCAACAGTATTGTTAAAGGTGCCTGCTTGCTTCAAGGCAATCTCTAGCATTTGAGTCGCCATTTTGATATTCGACATCGGTGTCCGTAATTCGTGAGAAACGGAGCTGAGGAAGTTGTCTTTGAGGTCGTTTAACTGCTCCTGCTCATCCACCTGTGCCTGAATTTCTTGATACAGACGCGACTGTCGCAGGGCGATCGCGCACTGGGTTGCTACCTGTTGTATCAGGCGAATCTCTGGTTCTTCAAAACATTTATCACACGGTCTAAGCAGCCATAGATCGCCTAATACACCCTGGTCGTCAGTGATGAGACAGCTCAGGATGGTAAACCGACAGCTAACCTGGCGCACCACATCGATCGGATCAGCGAGAGAGCAAAATTGCACCCAGCCGCCCTGTAATCTTTGCTGACCTACAGGATACAAGGTGTTGAGAGACAACACAGTGCCCTTTGCTGCCGCTACAACATCTGAGCGAATTGCCTCATAGAGAATCGTCAACGTGCCGCGCTCCATGTCAATTAGCCCGGTATCACAGCACAACACATCCAACTCAGCTGCTAACTCTTGCATCGTTGTTTGAAGAATATGATGCTCGTCCAGGCTATCGCGCACGCGATCGGTAATTTGCTTCAACAATGACTCATAGGCAAGCGCTTTACGGAGTTGGGCAGTCCGTTCCTGCACCTGGGTTTCCAGCGTTCCGTTAAGCTGCTGCACCTGCTGATAAAGCTGAGATTGCTGGATCGCGATCGCTAATTGATCCACAATGGCACAGGCAAGATCAACCTCTGAGGTCTGCCAGGGTTGCTGCTGCTGCCTGGTCAAAGCTAGGCAACCCCAAAGCGTTGCCTCAAAGTGAATCGGCACCAAAAGCCAGGTTCCCGGTAGCATCTGAGCGTACTGATTCACGGTTGGGTCAGGATGCTGGGCGATATCCTCAATCTGCACAACAGCAAAGCGCTTGAGATCGGCGATCGGCTCATTCGCATCATCAGAAAACTCCATGCCAACAAGATTGTTCAGCACCTGGTTGGAGTGACTATCAGCCACAATTTTCCAGACCGAATGTTCTGGCAGATAACGGATCGCATCAGCGCGGTCTGCCTGAAGCAGTCGAGCGATTTCAGCCGTTGCCGTCTCGAAAACGGTGGTTAAATCCAGTGAATTCCGCATCACCTGGATCACGCGGTTCAGTGCTTGTTCTCGCTGCGCCTGGAGCTGCAATTGGCTGTAGAAGTGGCAGCGCTCTGTTACGTCCTGGTAATAGACAAATAACCCGTCCTGCGATGGATGGGCATAGACCTCAAACCAACGGTTGAGCGGTGCGTAGAATGCCTCAAACCGAACGCTAACCTGCGTTGCCATCGCCTGGTGAAACTCGTGATCAAAAATAGTCCCAACGACTTCGGGGAAGGCTTCCCAGACAGTTTGCCCCAAAAGTTCTTGCTGCGTTTTTTGAAGTAGTGCCTCGGCGTGCTGGTTAACGTGGGTGAAACGCCAGGCTCGATCAAGCGCATGGAACCCAGCCGGTATGCTTGCAAACATGGTGGTCAGGCGATGATTTGATGCCTGAAGATTGCTGCTTGTCTGTTGCTGGTCAAGGATTGCCGCTTCCCTCGCTTGAAGCAGGCTGTGCTCCGTTATGACTCCCAGTACGTGCCCCTGGTCATTCACGATCGGCAAATAGGCAACTTGGTGGTCTTGCATCATTTGCCAAGCTGTACTTAACGTCTCAGAATGGCTGAGGGTCAACGGCGATTGTGTCATCACCGCTTCAACCGTGGTTGCCGCTGGATTAACGCCCGCCGCGATCGCCCGTAAACAATCTTGCTCTGTGCAAATTCCAGCCAATTGCTGTTGCTTCATCACCAAAACACAACCGCTTTGATTCTGGCTCAACTGCTGCACTGCTTCCAGTACAGTTGCATCTGGAGCAAGAAGTGGCTGCTGCTGCATAGCGGGGGTGGTTGAAACCTGCATTTCACCGGAGTGTAAGGAGCAAAAGTGAAGCCTGGTTCTGTAGACGATATGCAATGGCAGTTAGGCAGTAGGCGAGACCCTAGCTATCTGCTGAAGCACCCAGCGTGCGGGCTTGACAACCCCATCCTAGCTAGGAATGCCAGCCAATCCTGCTTAAGTTCTAGATGTTAGAGAAGTGCCTTAAGACTGGGCACAAGCTAGAGCCTCAGTTGCTAAACCTGAGCGACGATCACACCCAGTTTCAAGCGGTCAGCTACAGTTTTTGGTAAAGAGTCTAACTTCAGCACGACAGCAAGGTGCTCTGACAAGGCGTTGCAGTAAAGCATTAAGTGACCAGGCTTTAGCTCTTAACGCTTTATTGCTCATTCAGTGCTCATGGAGAGGCTGTAACGGCGCGTCTAACCCATTGACTGTAGGAGATGTCTTTAACCATTGCTGTAAGGGTTGATTTAAGTGAAGACGACACACTTAACAGCTCACCGTAAAGTGCCAGAAACTTGATCCGTAGCCTGCGTTCTGTAGGGTTTTGCTCGTTTCCTACTTGCGTAAGGGCATCTGATTTCAATGGGTAAACCTAAGTAATCGAGCCTCATGCACGCTAAACGATCCTGCGAAATTTTAGAGATTAACGTTAAAGAAGTAATCAGCTAATTGGCTGAACTATATGCTGCTTTTTCGTAAATACTTGAGCGAAAAGAAAAGCAAGGATACCTTGAGGGCAAAGCCTCCACCCCTTCTTAGAGACAAGTCCGTCCAGGCTGCTAGATCATTTAATCTAAGGTTCAATCCCTCGCACTCAGCAGTTTGGAGCGCAAGTAGTACAGTTTGGCTATCGAATCGCTAACCTACTGCGTCTCTACTTACTGCGTCCTCAATACTTACTGCGTCTTCAACAGTGCTGAGTCGATCGCACGTGGATAGATTAGCCACGCCCGTTCGTAAGGGTTAGTCAGCGTTTGTACCAGAGGCGACAGGTCGCTCAATTCCTGCAAGCCTGCGGCGGTATGACACTTGATGCCACGCTGGTAAAGGGTATAGCCACGGCTTAGAGAAATTTGCAGCCCTGCATAATAAGTTGCGTCACCGTTCACTGTGCCGAGCCTCTGCTGGACGCTTTGCAATAATGCCTGTCGATCGTTCGTATCCAGATGGGTGACATCCAGTGTTTTGGGCAGATCGCGATCGATAAACTGTCGGCATAGATCGCTCAAAATGGCATCGGTGCTACTTTGCCAACGTTGCAGATGGTAAGTGAAAACGCCATCATCTGCAGCAAGATATTGGTTTAAAGGTAGGCGATCGCAGTTGCCCATCAACCAGGCTTTGACCGTGTCATCGGCTTCTAGCAAGCCCTGCTGTAAGCATCCACGAGCCCGCACAAACGCTTGCTGCAATACCCAACAGGCAGCGATGTTTTTGGGATGGTTGTAAACCTGGGCATACATAAAATAGCGCACGATCAAGTAATGCTCAACCGCGGTCATGCCTTTACGGGCGACGACAAGCTGCTGCGTCACCGGGTCATAGCGCATTGCCATGAGAATGCGCTCGAGGTCTATTTTGCCGTAGGATGCCCCCGTAAAGTAGCTGTCGCGCATCAGGTAATCGAGGCGATCGCAGTCAAGTTGGCTTGACACCAGTTGCCAGACTAATGGGATTGGATGTTTCTTGAGATAAACCTGGAGAATTTGCTCAGTTAAGTCTGGAGCTACAGTATCCAACGCTGACCGAATAGGTGCTGACTCCTGTAAAATGCGCCCCGTCCAGTGTTCGTGATTGCTGCCAAAAACTTCTTCGCCCGTATGACTAAAGGGACCATGCCCAATGTCATGCAGTAGCGCAGCGCAGAGTACAACCGCACGATACGGTTGCAGTTGGGGATAGACGCTGGCAAGACGATCAAATGCCCGACGCGCGATTGCTAGCACGCCAAGCGAATGCGTAAACCGTGAACTCTCGGCTCCATGAAAGGTAAGACTGGCTGAACCTAACTGCCGAATCCGTCGCAGTCGCTGAAAGGCAGGCGTATCAATAAGACGGATAAGTGCCGCTTCGATCGGATCGCTACCGTTGAGTGCGATCGCTCCGTGGAGCGGATCGTGATACGTGCGCTCAGTACTAAACAGCACCCGCCACCATTGAATGTGTGGTCAACAGCTCTACTGCCGCTTGGTATTGGCGGTCAGCGGGTGTACCGACTTGAGCACCAGTAATAGGGTCAAGCGGCACTGTAACATCGGGCTGAATACCTTGCTTATTAATGTCAATGTGACCAGGGGTTTCATACTTCGCCACGGTGACAGCCAGACCAGAGCCATCTGACAGGTCAAAGAGCGATTGAATCAACCCTTTTCCGAAGGTTTTTTCGCCTAAGATAGTGGCGCGCCCGTTATCCTTCAAGGCTCCCGCCAAAATTTCGCTAGCGCTTGCCGTGCCCTGGTTAACCAAAACGACGAGCGGATCGTGCGTCAATGCCTTCTCTGTCGCATCAAAGCTACCTTGAATGCCTTGGCGATTGACGGTGTAAACGATCGTCCCTTTATCCAACCAAAGACGGGCAATCTCAACCCCCGCTTGCAGCAGCCCACCAGGGTTATTTCGCAAATCAAGGATGTAAGCGTTAGCGCCCTGCGTCTCCAGACGAGTCAGCGCGTGGGCAAACTCAGCCGTTGCATTGGCGTTAAATTGACTCAGGCGAATGTAGCCGATTTTGGCAGGCTCATCCGTATTCGCAGGTGTAGATTGCAGCCTCAAATCGGCATAAACTGGGTTAAGTTCAATACGATCTCGCACAACCTTAAAATCTAGCAGCGCCTCTTCCCGCTGAATTGTCAACATCACCTCGCTACCGATCTTCCCCCGCATTCGTCCTGCCGCGTCATCTAAGGACAGCGCTTCAGTTGAGGTGCCATCAATGCTTACGATCGTATCTGCTGGCTTGATGCCTGCGCGATCGGCTGGAGAACCAGCGACTGGAGCAATCACGCGCAATTTGCCAGTCTCTGGGTCAGAGGCAATCTGCAACCCAACTCCCGTTAATTCGCCAGATGTATTCGTCTGTAAGCTTCGGTATTGCACCGGCTTCAGCAACCGCGTAAAGGGATCATCCAGGCTCGCCAACATTTTCTGGATCGCTGTATACGTTTGCTCACGATCGCTCAGCGGTTGCTTAAATGCCTTTTGCCGCACCAGCCACCAGTTCTGCTGATTAAACGTGTCATCAACATAGGCGCGATCGACCAGCCGCCAAACTTCTGCTAAAAGCTTTTGCTCTTCAGTCAGCGCGTTTGCTTGCGGTGCTGACCAACCCAGCACTATCAAAACTGCCAAAAGGACAGCCACTAGCCGTCCTGTCCAGGAGGTATGTTTACTCATAGTGAATAATCTTAACCTCAGCAATGGAGTGTCTGCTACCCATAGCACGAGTTCAATCGCTTTAGGCATGGTACAAGTGGAGCAAAAACCGCCTACAGTAGCGCCGCCTAATGACCCTTTAATCACGCTGTTCTCAACAGCTGAACGATCGCCAAGACTATTGTCTCAGGCAACGGTTTGCTTTAGAAAACTTCATCCTGTCTTAAGTATTTAAACTAGCAAGTAAGCAGAGCAACAAGTTGAGAAGACGCTGACACAGCCCCGCGTTAACACAGGAGGCTGATTCACTTTGCGTATGAAATCCAGCCTGCGTCTGTGTTACATTCTTTAGGAACAGCAATACATTTTTTTAGGAATTCTTGCTTCATGTTCACTAAGCAGGTGACCGGCTCGAAAACATTCCAGTGGTTCGAGGAGCGGCTAGAAATTCAAGCACTTGCAGACGATGTTTCTAGCAAGTATGTCCCTCCCCACGTAAATATTTTTTACTGTTTGGGCGGCATTACGCTGGTTTGTTTTCTCATCCAGTTTGCCACTGGGTTCGCTATGACGTTTTATTATCGTCCAACTGTTGCTGAAGCGTTTGACTCTGTTCAGTACATCATGAACGAGGTGAGCTTTGGCTGGTTGATTCGCTCGATCCATCGCTGGTCTGCCAGCATGATGGTCTTGATGATGGTACTTCACACTTTCCGGGTTTATCTAACGGGCGGTTTCAAAAAGCCCCGCGAGTTGACTTGGGTGACTGGCGTGATCCTTGCTGTTATCACAGTTTCTTTCGGCGTGACTGGCTACTCGCTCCCCTGGGATCAGATTGGTTACTGGGCAGTCAAGATCGTTTCTGGTGTACCTGAAGCGATTCCAGTTGTCGGGGTACTGATTTCTGACCTACTCCGTGGTGGTTCCAGTGTTGGTCAGGCAACTCTGACTCGCTACTACAGCGCTCACACCTTCGTCCTGCCCTGGCTGATTGCGGTGTTCATGCTGCTGCATTTCTTGATGATTCGCAAGCAAGGTATCTCTGGTCCTTTGTAATAGTTGCTCCTTTGAGGGCAAACTATCTACGCTAGCGACCTTTGTCTACCTGCTTCCATCCCTCTGCTGACTTCAGAACAAAAGGAGAGTGACTTTAATATGGCAACGGTTAAAAAGCCGGATCTATCTGATCCTCAGTTGCGTGCCAAGCTTGCCAAAGGTATGGGACACAACTACTACGGTGAGCCTGCATGGCCCAACGATTTGCTTTACATCTTCCCAGTCGTTATTCTGGGGACGATCGCGCTTAACGTTGGTTTGGCAGTGCTTGACCCAGCGGCAGTTGGCGAACCCGCTGATCCCTTTGCAACCCCGTTAGAGATTTTGCCTGAATGGTATCTCTACCCCGTATTCCAGATTTTGCGTACTGTACCCAGCAAGCTTTTGGGTGTGGTTGCTATGGCGTCAGTGCCCCTGGGG
Source organism: Phormidium sp. FACHB-592 (assembly GCF_014695795.1). Classification (NCBI taxonomy): domain Bacteria; kingdom Bacillati; phylum Cyanobacteriota; class Cyanophyceae; order Oscillatoriales; family Oscillatoriaceae; genus Phormidium; species Phormidium sp. FACHB-592. Next base: position 89,577 of record NZ_JACJOZ010000044.1, on the reverse strand, counting down.
TTGATTGTGATTCCTTTCATTGAAAACGTTAACAAGTTCCAAAACCCGTTCCGTCGTCCTGTGGCAACAACGGTATTCCTTGTTGGTACTTTGGTGACATTGTGGCTGGGTATTGGTGCAACTTTCCCTATTGATAAGTCTTTAACGCTCGGTCTGTTCTAGATCGCTCGTTGTTAGACTGTTTGTAACACCTGTTTGGTTCCTGCTTTGGCTAACAGCTAACTAGGAATTAGATAGGTGTTATTTTTAGGTTTAATTATTTTTATCTCACGCTGAGAACTACTGCTAGCAGTGCTTTCGCTTAAGGGATTTCTTTAAAGTAGGGTTTTCTACCCAAACTTTTGGGGGTTTTCTGCTTAGGCGCTGGGGCAGTTTCTGATTAGGATGAGAGTATTCAAAACAACCTTGTGCAGGAGACTGCGGTGAACCAGGATAGCTTTAAGAATTTCCAAATCGGCTTTGCCGAAGTTAGTCGTTTCCTTTTGCCCTTTGCGGTGATCTGGCTGCTGGGGGCAATCGGTCTAGGCTGGCTCGTTAAATCATTTTTTATCCTGGTTGGGCTGATTTTGATAACGCCTGTGATTGCGTTTTTTGGCTTTCGCTGGTGGCTAAGGCGCAACCTAATTCAGGCAGATTGTCCGGTCTGCCAGTATGAATTTGTTAGCCTCAATCAAACAGAGTTTAGTTGCCCCAATTGCAATGAACCGCTGAAGGTAGAGGGTGGAAGCTTTCATCGTCTGACACCACCGGGAACTATTGATGTCAGCGCTGTCGAAGTGTCAGCTAAAACGCTCGAGGATTAGCACCAGAGCCGCGAGTCTTTCAGGTTGGGCGCTAAACCTACTGTTAAAATGTTGACTTAAACGAGTAAGGATTAGCGCAACCTTTACTTGTCAAGTGTTTAACTTTTCTTTCAGCACAAAGCCGGGATGTTTTACGAAACATCTCGGCTTTGCACTGAAAGTTTTGAAGCAATCTCTGTTTAGCTGCGAGAAATTGACAGTGTATAAGAGTGTTGACCCTTGGCACGATCGCCAACATAGACTGAGTAAGTGCCTTTAGTCCACCGTCCAGGAATAGTAACTTTACCATTAGAGTAGCTGTCGGCTGGCACGCAGAAGTCCTGCCCAGAGCTACTACGAATTAGTAAGGCAGGCTGACCAGAGGACTGCAACGTAAACTGCAAATTGGCATCTTCTGCCACCTGGATGACGTGATTCGGTGCCGAGGCAATGAAGCCAGCACAGCCCTTACTATCTTTTTGGCTACCACCCGATGTCCCGTTGAGTTGAACGGCAGGTGAACTAGAATTAATTGCGACTGCTTGACTAAGAGCAGGTGAGGCGGTTCCCAGTGCGACTGCTAGTGCCACAGGTATACCGAACCAATAGTTGAAGGTTTTCATTTGACTCCTCTCTGCCGATATCTGAAACACATTGATGAAGCGATCGCTCAGTAGCTTAGTGCATTGCAATTAAGAGAGTAAAAGGTGTCACCTGTTAATTCGTCTTATGCTATGAAACGATGCAATACATTTAGTATTACAAGGAACGGCAGAACTAGTCGGGCAAGTGTACCTGTTGACTGAGTGGCACTGATAGCCCAACCTGTAACATCTATCACTTAGGGGCAAATGGGTCTTGCAAACCTTGTAACCTTTACCCAGGTTGCCGATACTGCTCGATTAGCGTGGGCAAGTGATCGTAGCCATCCACGCCGATCGCAGCAATAAGTTCAGGGCGGAGTTGGGCAAGCGTTGGCGCAAAGGCATCGCCCATTTGCCCTTGAAGGATGGTCAATAGCCCGGCGGGTTGTCGCCAATCACGAGAGGCAATACTTTCGAGGAAATACATACCCAAGCAGCCCGTATATACCGCTCTGCTAGTGTCTTGCAGCCGATAGTACGCTTCTGCCAAATATGCCAGGTTTAGCCCTTGCAGGTATAAATCTCCAGCAACCTGAGCCGCTTTAAGCCCTTCGGCAAGATACTCGATCGCCGCTTGTGGTTGTTCTAGCACCACATGAGCAATCCCCAGGCTGTTAAAGGCAAAGGCTTGACTTTGGCGATCGCCCATCTGTTCTGCCAGCTTTAAGCCTTGCTGCAAATAGCTGATGGCGGCTTCGTAAACCTCTGCTTCGGCTTGCTCTAGCTGTTGTGCCTGAAAAACTTCGCCATAACCGAGATTAACTAGGGCGTTGGCTTCGCCCAGTCGATCACCGACCTGACGACTGAGAATGAGTGCCCGTTGACTGTAGTTAATTGCTTCCCTATAGTTTTTTTGAGCTACGCAGGTGCGACTAAGGTGGTTAAGGTTCGCGATTTCGCAGGGACGATCGCCTGCCTCTGCTGCAATTTCTCTGGCAATGTCGTGAAATTCCTTCGCCCGGTCGATCTGCCCTTGCGCCCGTTCCGAGGAGCCGATCAGAGTGAGAATGCGTGCTTTTTCTTGAGTACCCTCTGCCCGTTTTAGTGGCTCATCGAGATAATTCACCACGCTTCGTAGCTGGCTGCCCGGAAAGGATGCAAACACACCGCCGTACAACGGAAAGTAAGGACGCTGGGCAAACGATCGCAGAATTTGCAGTGTCATTTGGAACGCCCCCTCCGCAAATTGGCTTTGATGGAACGAGTTAAGTGCCGTTGCCTGATTAAAGCCTCGTGCCAGTTGCGACCAGAGGATAGAAAATGCCAGAAAGGTCGAGATCGATAGCTTCGCGCCGACTTTGGCATCGTAGACAAGGCGATCGAACCAGGCAACCAGCCCTTGTTGGATGTATTGCAAAAGAATGACCAGTTCCACCCAGGTGCTACTCTCCAAAGTGGGCATCTGGGCAACGAACTCGCTGACTGACTCGTTGCGCGCGATCGTCTGAAAGAGCTGGATCAACTGGGGTTGCGTCAGTTGCTTTGACCATACCGTCCATGGATCGCTCTTGCCTGACGTGCTAGCAAAACCGAGCGTCTGCTCTTGGTCATAAATCCAGCTAACGAGCTGACTTTGAACCCGCTCCCACGATGCTAACCCCCGACTGATTCCCATTGCCAACTGGTGGAGTTCTTGCTGTACGGTACTATCGCTGGTAGCGTCACCCTGTTGCTGAAGCACTTTAGCAAGCTGTTTAAGCTGCGTCGCGTTGAGGCATTGAGGCTGGTTAGGGTCGATCGCCCGCAAAAATTCTGGCAGTCGCTGCGCTGCCTCCGCCGTAGTGATTTTCTGCATGACACTGGCGATCGCTTCGGTTGCCTGGTTGTGTTGCTGCCAGCGCTCCCACTCACCCTGAATCGTTTGGAGTGCTCTGCGGCTGCGAGCCGCTTTTGCCTGCTTCAACTCATTGGTTTCGGCATCAAGCTGTGCCTGCACGCGATCAACGTACTGTTGTAAACAGCGCTCAAAGAGTTCACCAGTGCCAACACTGACCCCTTCTACCAGCATTTGGTAGACCTGTTCTTTTGACCGAATGTTGCCCTTTAGAGTCATTTGCACAATCTGATCAAGCAGTTGCAGGTAGCGATCAGGCGAAGGAAGCGTCTCTGACATAGCGCTAATCTGACAGGAGGACATCGCCGATCGCTAACAGCGCCCAGCACACTTAGTTTAATCAAGTCTGTTTACTTCTCGACAACTAAACGCATGATTACTGCTGCAAGGCTTGCTTTTTACTATCGCTTTACTGCCGTTTAATGCGGCGGCGATGGGTATCCCGCCATCCTGCCCTCATCTATGAAACATTGCTGCCGCTTTGATCCCCTGAATCGGGCAAATAAGTGCTTCAATAGTAAAGAACTGGGCTTAAATTGAAGCATTGCATAAAGCCCTTGCTGGTGGGCGTTAAGGAGTAACCACATGAACCATCTCAAGCGCGTCAGCTCCAACAAGCAAACAGCAACCCTCTGGCAAGGCAGTTTGACGCTGCTGGGTAGTGCTGCATTCGCTGTTGGTATCACGTTGGCTAGCTCTTCAGCCGTCATGGCGCAGGCTGCTTATGGCAGTTATGTGGGTGCAGGCGTGGCAGTGGGGTTAAGTGATGGCGACGCAGGTGGTGAACCGAGTCGCACGTCCGGCGTGATTGCGGCTCGTTATAAGTTTCTTAAGCTGCCAGTTTCCATTAGAGCCCAGGCGCTGGTTGGTCGGCGCACTACGCTCGTTCCAACGGTCTCCTACGACTTCCCAATTAACTGGCGTACTGATGCCTATATTGGTGTTGGCGCGGCTGTGCCTCTAGATGACGATCGCACTACACCCTTAGGCAACAAGACCAGTTTTGCGATTCAACCCGGTATCGACTACGTATTGCCTAACAGTCAGCTAGTTGTCTTTGGTAATGCAGTCATTGCTTTTGATGCCTACCGGCAGGGTGGCAATAATGCTACATCGGTTCAAGCAGGCGTCGGGTTACGGTTCTAACGCTACTAGCAGTCTTGAATAGCCTAAATGCAGGTGAGACGCGCAATTCCGTTGTTTTTGAAACGGCTTGCTCTATCTCCTTGCATAGGTGCTTAAAGCTTAAAAACCTGAAAAGCTAGATCTTTCATCCTTAGTAATAAATAGTGATAAAGGATGTGAACGTTCTTATCTTCTAGCTTTTTGAATCAAGGGTCAATTTAGATGCAGCAACATTGGAGCGCAACTAAGCGCGGCTGACTATTGATTTGGGTGATTGCTCAGATGTTTTGGGTTCAGCAGGGTTAAGCGATCGTGGCTCCAATGGCAACGCTACTGTAAAGGTCGTGCCCATCCCTTTGTCGCTGCAAACCTGAATCCGTCCCTGGTGCAACTCCACGCACTTTTTGACGATCGCCAGCCCTAACCCTGTGCCCTGGATGCTGCCCACGTTACCACAGCGATAGAACGTTTCAAACAAATGTGTTTGGTCTTTAACGGGGATGCCAATGCCCTGGTCTTGGATCTGAAAAGTTGCAGTGCCATTTTCGCAGTAGAGCTTGAACTGAATGTTGCCTCCCTCCGGCGAATACTTGAAGGCGTTGGAAAGTAAGTTTGTGAGAATATGCCGCAACAAAGCAGCATCCATCACTACATTAGAGCAGTTACCTTGAGGGGTAAACATGATGGTATGACTGTCGCTGTGACTAAACTGTAAGTCTTCAGTAATCCCAGTACAAAGCTTTACCAGGTCAACGGGTTCTGGTCGATAACGCAAGCCAGCTTCGGTGCTGCCCAATAGTAAGACTTCATCTAGCAATTGCGTAACTTGATGAATAGCTGTTTTAATGCGGTCAAAGTACTGCTGGCGCTTTGCTTCCGTTAAATCCTCACCGAAGTTTTGTAACAGTTCTACAGCTGTGCGAATCATCGTCATGGGGGTACGAAACTCATGCGATGCCATAGAGATAAAGCTTGACTTAAGCAGATTGAGTTCTTGCTCTTGTTCTAAGGCTTTGAGCATACTTTGCTCGCTGTTTTGCAGGCGTTTCAGAATATGCCCACGCTCAATGCCATACCGGAGCGATCGCGCTAAAAGTGACGGTGTAATTTGTCCTTTGACCAAATAATCCTGCGCTCCGCCTGCCATAGCTTGCAGTGCCAGTGTCTCATCATCCATCATCGTCAACACAACGACTGGAACATCAGGTACACTGGCGCGAAAATCAACTAAAGTATCTGCCTCATCAGAATCGGGCAGACGCAGATCGAGCAGCACAATATCAACTGTATGTGTAGAACAGGCAGTAATGGCACTGCTGAGGCGCTCGACGTGTATTAGTTCCCATTGCAATCCCTCTAGACGCAGAAAAAAGTGGCGCATTAAATCAGCGTCGGTCGGGCTATCTTCTACTAAAAGGACACGCTTCGATACTTCGTCCATAAGGCTGCCTCACCGCAAAGCGTGCTGGCTACGTTCAAAATTTTTATACTGTTGCAACCTGCCGCAGGGCTTTGGTGCTATCTCTTTACTCGTCCTACTACCTTGCCCGCAGAGAACAGGTGTTGCATCCGTAGATTTACTATCATCTTTCTGCACTCTGATCAAACTCTGTAAAGTGGCCAGCGCTTAGGTTGGCGGTAGTTTGACGGCTGCCAGCCAGAAGTTGCCGATTAGCTGCACTACCTGCATAAATTGCCGGACATCAAAGGGTTTAGTGACATAACAGTTAGCGTTGAGATTATACGAACGGAGGATATCTTCCTCACTGTTAGAGGTAGTAAGCACCACAACTGGAATCCGCTTGAGGTCAGGATCGGCTTTGATCTCTGCCAGCACTTCGCGACCATCCATACCCGGTAAGTTTAAATCCAGCACAATGAGATCGGGGCGAACCTCATTGGCATATTCACCCTCCTGGCGCAGGTATTCCATTGCAGTTTCGCCATCTTCAACCCAGTGCAGGCTGTTAGCAATCTTGGCTTGCTCGAAGCTTTTGATCGTGAGATGGGCATCACTAGGAGAGTCTTCAATCAGCAAAATCTCGATCGTGTCCAACGGCTGTAGGGTCATGGTAGGGAATGGTGAAGTAAAAAGTTGTTCCGGTTCCTGGTTGTGATTCTGCCCAGATGTGCCCACCGTGGCGATCGACAATCTTCTTGCAAACGGCTAACCCGATGCCAGTACCAGGGAATTCTGTGCGGGTATGAAGCCGCTTGAAAATTTCAAAAATCCGTTCAAGGTAACGCGGCTTGATGCCGATACCATTGTCGTGAATAGAGAATAACCAGGTGTTTTCGGAAGGGTGGGATGATGTTTCAAGTTGGGGTTTCTCGCTGTCCCCTCCCTCATGCTCCCTTTGCTCCCCTTTCTCCTTCTGCGCTTCCGCTCCCTTCGTTCTCCTAGCGCTGATATGAACCCTAGGGGCATCATCGCGACAGAATTTAATTGCGTTACCAATCAGATTCTGTAGGAGTTGGGTTAACTGAAGTTTGTCGACTGTAATGGTTGGTAGTGGGTCGGAGGTGACAAGCGCTTGACGTTCAGCGATCGCGACTTGTAGGTTACTGAGCACCTGGTCAAGCACGATGTTGCTGTCAATGGGTGCAAACACAAGGTCACGAGTACCAACGCGAGAGTAGTGGAGCAGGTCTTGGATCAACTGCTGCATTCGCTTCCCGCCGTCTACAATGTACTCGGCGTATTGCTGTGCTGAAGCATCAAAGTGGGTCTGGTAATCTTGCATCAGCAGTTGGGTATACCCAATGACGGCTCGCAGCGGCTCTTGTAGATCATGCGATGCAATGTAGGCAAACTGTTCTAACTCTCGGTTAGAGTTTACTAGCTCGTCGTTTAGCTGCTTTAATGCTGTTGTGCGTTCCTCCACTTTTATTTCAAGCGCTTCATTCATGTTCAGAATTGCTTGTTCTGCTAGCTTGCGCTCATTAATGTCAGCGATCAACGCAAAGTAGCCCTGTACTGCTCCCTGCTGGTTAATGTCAGGTAAGTAGGTCGCACTCACCCAGCGCTTCTCATCATTTTTATAGGTGATGAGACTCTCGTAGGTAGCAGTTTCACCTGACAGCGCATGCTTAACATAGGGCTTAATGCTTTGATACGCCTGCTCGCCTAATACCTGGCTCAGGTGCTGTCCCTGAATGTCTGTCGAGCTACAGTCAAACCACTGTTCGTACGTCTGATTGTGGAAGCGAAAGCGCTGGTCGACATCAATGTAAGCAATCAGGACGGGCAGCGCATTGGTGATAGTGCGAAGTTGCTTTTCGCTCTCTAAGAGTGCCTGCTCTACTTGCTTGCGCTCAAGCAGTTCGCTATGGAGTAGTGCGTTTACCTGAGAGAGTGCGGCTGTGCGCTCCTGTACTCTTGCTTCTAATTGCTCATTTGCTTGCTGCAGGGCTGTCTGGGCACGTTTGCGATCGGTGATATCAAACAACGTTGATCGGCTCATCAAAAAATCACCCTCTGAGCCTTTAATCGCAGTGGCGCTCAAGCTAACGGGCAGAATGGTGCCATCTTTGCGAACCAGTTCAAACTCAATATCACTGATCCAACCTTGCTGCTTGAACTTGGAAAAGTGTTCCTGAAACGCCAGCGCACTGTCGGGTGTTGCCAAATCACTAAACTTCAGCTTGTGTAAGACTTCATCACGGGTATAGCCTAGCCAACTTAGCTCAGTATCATTGATGCGGCTAAACGTACCTGTCGCATCTAAAGAGTGGTAGCCGCAGGGAGACTGATTATAAAGGTCGTAAATCTCTTCTGCATATGTTTGCAAGGCGGCTTCAGCGCGCTGTCGAATGCGAATTTGCAAATGGAGCAGCAAAAAGACCCCCATCAGCAGACTGAAACTTAAAAGGTAGCCAGACCCATTGACTCTAATTGCCTGCTGCACGCTGTCATCTGTCGCCGCTTTACGTAACTGCAACAGTCGACGTTCCTCGTTCTTCATTCTGTTGACCAAGAGTTGCACTTCTTGACCCAGCAGTAAGTTTTGCTTAGCAAACGCAGCTTGCCTTGCTTCGTTCGACGGTCCCTTTTGTACTAGGGCGATCGACTGTTGAGACAGGTCAACACGTTTTGCAATCACCTGTTCCAGTTCTGTAAGTTGTTGTTGTTGCTGTGGGTTATCGCTCGTTAACCGTCGAACCTCTCGAATGCCCTGTCCGGTTCTCTCTAGCCCAGCTTTATAATCAGCCAAATATGTCTTTTGGCGGCTGACTACATAGCCGTAACGCCCACTTGCAACTGTGATGTTACCGTCAAAGATTTTGTCTAGCCCTTGCAGCACTTCATAGGTATGCTCAACCCATTGCCGACTCGCAATTAGTCTTTGGACGCTCAAGTAGGAACCTGTAGCCACCCCACCCAGTACAAGCAGTGCCAGAACAAAACCGCCTGCAACCAGTTTTTCAGCCTGTCGTTTCATGGCAGCGGTTCCCGTTCAGCTTGAGGTGTCAGCTTACCAAAGCAGACGTTGAAGATCCTTCAGGGTTATTACTGATATGGGGGCTTCTGCTCTGGATGCCAAGCAGTAGTTACTAGCAGCAGCTTCGTTGCCTATACAGTTAATGTGTGCAACTTAGTGACAGAAATTCATCCGAGCAGTCAGCTCAACTTGATCGAACTTATGGCGATCGCTCCAATTAGTCTGATAGCGTAAAACGATTCGCGTAGCCTTGATAGACACGCCAACGTTCTAATTGCTATAGCGATAATCGTGCTAGAACCAGCTCAATTTCTAATTAAGTTCTGATGTACGATCGGGATGACAGGATTCGAACCTGCGGCATCCTGCTCCCAAAGCAGGCGCGCTACCAAGCTGCGCTACATCCCGTTACTCTCCAAGCTTAATCAGTATAGCTTGTCTGTCCAGTTTTTAGCCTTCAGTCGTAAATCTCATGCTGACCGCTCAGTCTGGATACCAGAACATCCCTTTAATGCCTTCCGGATCTGACATAAAGCCTAAATTTCGGTAAAAATCTACTACTTGCGGGTCGGCAAATAGAGTAATGTTGCTTATGTCTTCACTCCGCAGCTTTTTGATGACCTGCTTCATCAGCGCCTTGCCAAACCCTTTACTCTGAAAGTCTGGATGCACTACCACATCCCAGATTGTCGCGTTAAAGGCGTGGTCAGACGTGGCTCGTGAAAAGCCGATCAGTCGTCGATGGGAACCTTGCTGCTCCCACATTGAAACAACAAGAAAGCTATGCTGAATCGCTTTCTTGACTTTTCGTAAGGGGCGGCGTGACCAACCAACAGCATCACACAGTTCTTCTAGCTCATACAGGTCAATTTCCCGGTCTGTGCTGAAGAAAATACGAGAACTGGGGCGATCGCCAGCAACCTTACCGATGTAGTCCTCCATTTGCATCGCCTGAGGTGCAGAGGACGCATCAGAACTGCTAAACAGGCTTTTCCAAAAACCCATGCAAACGTGGTTAAGGTAGTAAAAGTTAAATCACAGTAATGAATAGTATACGCTCTGAACCCTTTTCTCGTCCGTTTTACGCTGCCAGATTCAGCAACACATCAGCATCCCTTTGAAAAAATAACGGTAAAGCTTGGAAATGTCTTGAGCATTGACCTAAAGTTAAGTTCTTAATGGCAGGCGATCGCTCCATCACGCAGCAGGTTCTCACCCCACAAACGAGTGTTTCGATTATGGCGCTGGGCTTAAAGTCATCGACGCTAGAACTGTTAAAGCGCTTCAATCGAGCGTTTCCCCAGTTTTATGAGCAGTTTGTCAGCAGCGAGATTCAACTGCAAAACTTGCGGCTGGCATACCACCTTTACAAAACTAAGCAAGCCGTTATTGAACTGAAGCAAGAAGGCAGCAAGAGTGCCCTCCATTTTGCCTACCGCAATCAATCCTTTCTCCTCAGCGATATTTTTGGCGTGCTGGCTGCCTACGGGCTAACGATTCATAGCTTGAGTCTGTACGGTCAGATTTACCCGCCGATGCTGGTTTTCATTAAGCTGATTGTGTCGCGCAGCGGGAAGGCACTGACCGAGAAAACTGCCGAAAATGTCTGTCGCGCTATTCGAGAAGCGCTAGCAGGGCGCTTTGAAGTCGAGGAAATGCTGGCAGTAGAGTTTAATCTCGATGCGGGGTTGGAGCAGGTCGAAACTGAGTTTTACGTCGATCCAGTGTTCCACCTACCAGCTTTGCTGATTGAAGCTGACAACCAGCCGGGGCTGTTCTATAAGGTTATGTATGCCATCTGGCAGGAAGATTTGCTAGTAGTAAATGCCAATTTGCTGGTTTGGCGTGGTCGCACTCGCCTGATTCTCTATTTGCTAGGTCCTAACGAGAGCCTCATTCCGGAATATCTGGGGCAAAAGATAGCGGAAGGGGTCAAGCAGAGGTTGTTGGGCAGACGGTTTTAGGTAAGGCTATTGAGGAAAGGCTAAAGGCTGAAGGCTAAGGGCTAAAATTTGCTCCTTTAGCTTTTGGTCTTTATCCCTTCTCTGCGCCTTTTCCTGATCGAGTTACGATGAAGCTATGCAGACGATCGCAATTTTAGGAGCGCCTCACGCTTACGATCTGACGGCTCCGACTGCCTCAAAGGCTACTCTGGTCTTTATTCATGGCTGGCTGCTCAGTCGTTCTTATTGGCAACCGCTTATTGAGCAGCTGTCGCCTGACTATCAGTGTTTGTCTTACGATTTGCGGGGTTTTGGTGGGTCGCAACCCCGTCCAGAGGCACCGTTGGCTCAAGCCGTTGCTGGTTACGGTTTGACTGACTATGCTAACGATCTGGCACTGTTGCTAGAGCAATTACAGCTTGAAAATGTTTGGTTGGTCGGTCATTCGGTTGGCGGTAGTATTGCCCTTTGTGCTGCTGAACAGTTGCCACAGCAGGTAAAAGGTGTGATTTGCCTGAACTCAGGTGGTGGTGTTTATTTGAAGGCAGAGTTTGATCGCTTTCGGGCGGCAGGACAACAGTTGGTCAAACTGCGTCCGCGCTGGCTTGGTCAGGTGCCGTGGCTGGATCTACTGTTTACACGAGTAAGTGTGGTACAGACGATCGCGCGTCGGTGGGGACGACAACGGTTGCTTGACTTTGTGGCGGCACAGCCAGAAGCTGCCCTAGGGCTGTTGCTGGATTCTACTACCGAAGCTGAAGTCCATCGCTTACCGCAAGTGGTGGCTAGACTCAAGCAGCCTGTTTACTTCATTGCTGGGGCACAAGACCCCATTATGGAACCGCAGTACGTGCGCCATCTCGCTAGCTTTCATCCTCTGTTTAAAGGGTGTGGAGCGAACGTTGCTGAAATTGCTAACTGTGGGCACATGGCGATGCTGGAGCAACCAACGGCTGTGGTGGCTCAACTCCAAGCCATTCTTGCCCAGTATGATGCATCAGGCGTTGCAAGGTAGTTGAGGAAAAAGAATGCTGGTTTGGTTCATGCATGGAGCGTCAGTAAGGGAAAGCAGCTATGCTGATCCACTACGATCGCATATCATCAGCGCGTTTCCTGATCAGGGGTTAGCGCTACCAGAGTTTTACTCTTGCTTTTGGGGCGATGCACTTGGTCGCACCGATCAACTGTGGGGTTTGATTCAGCAGGACTTAGAAGCGTTCCGGTGGGATCATCCTCAGATTGATCTGGATGATGTCTTTCACTATCGCCAGCGTCGAGAACAGTTGATTAGTGGGTTCTTTAACGATATTTTCAATTATCTGAACACTCAGCAAGGGCGCGAAGTCCGGCGGCTCATTGCGGTGCAGTTTCTTAGCTTTTTGACCGAAAACCCTTTTGAGGAAGACCTGCATATCGTGGCGCATTCGCTAGGAAGCGTGATTTTGTGGGACATTCTCTTTTCTGAAAATTTTGATGACTCTGATCCGGCGTTTTACATTCGTCATGCTATCAAGGGGCTGAGTGGGCACAGTAACGGTCGTAAGGTGAAGCTAAGAAGTGTCACCACGCTCGGTTCGCCAATCATTATTTTTAGCCAGTTTTTACGCATCAACGGCGATCGACTGAAAGCGTTTGCCAGTCGTTATACGGCTGAACCACTGCGTTGGGTGAATGTGATTCATGCGTCGGATGTGTTTGCCTATCCCATCCGTGCCAGCTTAGAGCTAGACAACTCAAACTTGTACTTTCAGGATCATTACTTGGGCGATCGCAGCTTTTTCAAGAAGCAAATTGGGGATGTCACGATGGCGCTGGGACTGCTGGCTGACCATAGCCGCTATTGGCGCAGTAGCAGAGTGGCGCGAGTGGCGATCGCCAACCTGCTTGGTGATTACCCTGCCCTAGAGCAAACCAGCCCCATTTTGGAGTTTGGCGAATCTGATTGATCCAGAAGCTCAGGTTGAAGAAAGACCGTACTTCGCCCTCCCACCATCCATGCCTTGGCTAAGTGTTGCTCCGTCAGGTTCTTCTTACAGCAACGATCGCTTAACGAACCGTTAAAGATACTTCTGGAGCAGCAAATTTAGCTTTTCCTTTGTTGTTGCCGAAATTTTGTCGAGTGGAGTGAGAATGGCATACTTGAGCGCTGAATGAGCATCCGATGTAGGCGGATGCTCGGTCAGGCGGCGGACGGTTTCTTGAATGACTTTCTGAGCGTTGACAGCATTGCGCTGAAGATTGGCAATCACCAGATCAACAGTCACGCTGTCATGATCGGGGTGCCAGCAGTCGTAGTCGGTTACAAGCGCTAACGTGGCGTAGGCAATTTCTGCCTCTCTCGCCAGTTTTGCTTCTGGCAGGTTGGTCATGCCAATGATGGTTGCACCCCAGCTTCGATACAGATGCGATTCAGCTTTGGTGGAGAAAGCGGGACCTTCCATGCAAACGTAGGTGCCACCACGATGGAGGGTGCTATCAGTAAGGTTGAGGCTGGCGACTGCATCAGCTAGGACGGTTGCCAGGTTGTGACAAACGGGATCGCCAAAACCAATGTGGGCAACAATGCCATCACCAAAGAAGGTGGAGACGCGATTCTTGGTGCGATCGATAAATTGATCCGGCACCACCATATCCAATGGCTTTGCTTCTTCCTTCAGCGAACCGACTGCCGAGGCGGAGATCAAATACTGCACGCCCAGGCTTTTCATCGCGTAGATGTTGGCGCGAAACGGCAACTCTGATGGTGTGAGATGGTGATTTCTGCCGTGCCGTGCTAGAAACGCAACCCGTGTGCCGTCGATCGTTCCCAGAATAATCGCATCAGAGGGTTTGCCAAAGGGAGTGTCGATCGCCACTTCTTCTACATCCTTGAGCGCGTCCATTTTATAGAGTCCGCTGCCGCCAATAATGCCGATCGCTGCCTGAGACATGGGGGTTTCCTTTGGTAGGTCGTAGTTATTCTACCTGTTGAGAGAAGGCTAAAGGCTAAAGGATGAAGGATAAAAAATGTAGTCCTTTACTTTTAGCCGCTTGAACCAGCAGACTTTTGATCTCGATGCTGTGATGCCATTGCTGCGGGAAGCGGTGCGCCCCTTTCCTAAAGCGGCAATGTTTGCATTAGCAGAACTGGGTTATACGTCGCCCTTTGAGCAACTGATTGCGTGCATCATTTCCATTCGGACACGAGATGAAACGTCGCTCCCGGTGGCTATTAAGCTGTTCGATCGCGCCCGCACTCCAGCGGCAATGGTGCGGCTTACCACTGACGAGATTGAAGACCTGATCCGCGACTCGACCTTCCATGAATCGAAGGCACCCCAGATTTGGGCGATCGCCCGTCAAATTATTGACACGTATGGCGACGAACTTCCGTGCGACTTTGATACGCTCGTCTCCTTTGCAGGCGTGGGTCCCAAATGCGCCAATCTTACGCTGGGCATTGCCTGTAAGCAGCCTTCGATCAGCGTCGATATTCACGTGCATCGGGTGACAAATCGCTGGGGTTACGTGCAGACGCGCACACCTGAAAAAACGTTAAAAGCACTGGAAGCAAAATTGCCGGAGCGCTTTTGGATTGAAATTAATGAACGGTTAGTGCCATTTGGCAAACACATTTGCACTGGAGAGTTACCGCGTTGTTCAACCTGTCCGCTGCTTGAGATGTGTCAACAAGTTGGGGTGCAAGACCATCGGTAGAGCGTGGGAGTGGAGAATGGGGTTAGGGGTTAGGGCTAGAGAAAGATTAGCGTTGGGTATCAGTAAAAGCAGTACGAAAAGACTACAATCCAGGCAGACCGTCATTGCCGCAACGTTATGATTTCTGATTCTCAGGCGCTTCCTATCCTTAGCGCGAAACAAGAGCGGCAGAGTGGTCGGCAGTATTACGTCAACGATCGCGGCGATCATTTGCCCAGCGTCAGCACTATTCTCAACGCGACGCGATCGCAGCAACAGCGGGATGCGCTTGCCCAGTGGCGTGAACGGGTAGGCGTAGAGGAAGCCGCACGCATTAGTGGCACTGCCAGCCGACGTGGCACAGGCACACACAAACAGGTGCAGCGCTATCTGCAAGGCGAAGTCGTGACCTGTCCCGATGGAATCAAACCATACTGGGAAAGCATTAAACCTGTCTTATTTGCTGTGGATACTGTGCGGTTGGTTGAGGGAACAGTTTTTCATCATGAGCTTGGCTATGCTGGCAAGGTCGATTGTGTCGCTAGCTACGAGGGCGTTCCCTGCCTGTGCGAATGGAAAACAGCCGATCGACCGAAGCATTCCTTAGAGCGCCTGAACGACTACCCCTTGCAAGTTGTTGCCTACTGGGGAGCCGTTCACCATACATATCAAGATTATGACGTGAACTTGCATCATGCCCTGCTAGCGATCGCCATTCCTGATCTGCCCGCTGAGATCTTTTGGTTTGACTCAGAGACGATCAACTATTACTGGCAGCAATGGGAAGCACGAGTCGCTCTCTTCTGGCGACGGCAGGGAGGAAGGATAAGGTATGAAGGATAAAGGATAAGCTTTTAGCCTTCATACCTTATCCTTTAGCCTTTCTTCCAATGTCTGCCTACAACGCTATTTATGCGATCGTTCAACAAATCCCTTATGGGCAGGTAGCGACCTATGGGCAGGTGGCAGAATTGGCGAATCTGCCGAGGCGCGCGCGGTTAGTGGGCTATGCGTTGTTTCGGGTGGCGCCAGAAATGGATGTCCCCTGGCATCGGGTCATTAATGCAAAGGGGGAGGTTTCGGAGTCCCCAGTGCGGTACGGCAGTGATCACTTGCAGCGATCGCTCCTGGAGGCAGAAGGCATCGAGTTTAGCCCTGAAGGACGGATCAACCTGCGGATGTATCGCTGGCAAGGGCTAGTTGATGCCGATTGACACGGTATCAGCGCTACGGTTACTCCTTCACCCGCTCACCCCTTCACGCTCCCACTTCTTCACCGCTCCACCCCTCACTCAATAAACTTGAGCAGCCGCACTTTTGGTTCGGCAACGTGGTTGTATTTACCTGCCATTGCCTCAATTTGCGCTAGCTGACCCAGCGCTAAACCGCACGGGCTACCGTACTTTGCCTGAACGCGATCGCTAGCAATGTTGAGTGCCGTGCGCGATCGTTCAATAAAATCTGTCAGCGCATACTCATTGCCTGGCGCGAAATATTCTTTGACGACCAACGATGGCGAGTAGCAGGTCTCTTGAGAACCATCTGGCAGTTCAATCTGAAAACGGATTTCAGGCATGGGAATCGTTGATAGATCTAATGTGTAAAGGTAATGCTGGGCTAGCTATCAGCTATCAGCGATCAGCCCATACTGACTGCTGACTGCTGACTGCTTAACTTACTTCTACTTAAACGCAGACTTACCAGCAAACCGTGCTGCTTTGCCCAGTTGCCGCTCAATTCTCAAAAGCTGGTTGAATTTGGCGACTCGTTCACCCCGGCAACCAGAACCCGTTTTGATCTGTCCGGCACTGGTAGCCACAACGAGGTCGGCGATCGTCGTGTCTTCCGATTCACCAGAGCGATGGGAGACGAAGTATTTGTAGTTGTTCTTGCTGGCTAGCTCAATCGTGTCTAGCGTTTCAGTCAGAGTGCCAATCTGGTTGACCTTAATCAGCACCGAGTTACCAACACCTGCTTCAATGCCTTCTGCAAGAATTTTGGCATTGGTGCAGAAAAGGTCATCGCCAACGAGTTCAACCGTATCACCGATCGTCTCGGTGAGCAGTTTCCAGCCTTGCCAGTCGTTTTCGCCCATTCCGTCCTCCAGAGAGACGATCGGGTACTGGCGTGCCCAGGATGCCCAGAGGTCTACCATTTCTTCCGAAGTTTTGGTGGATTTGTCTGATTTGAAAAAGACATACTTGCCGTCTTCCCACATTTCGCTAGTGGCAGGGTCAAGACAGATGGAAATGTCTTCACCGGGCTTATAGCCTGCTTTTTCAATCGCTTCTAAAATCACTTCTACCGCTTCAACGTTCGATTTGAGGTTAGGTGCAAAGCCGCCTTCATCGCCCACGCCAGTGCTCAAGCCTTTTTTGTTGAGAATGGACTTGAGCGCATGGAACGTTTCCATGCCCATCCGAATCGCTTCGGTGAAAGAGGGTGCATTGTGAGGCGCAATCATGAATTCCTGAAAATCCACTGTGTTATCAGCGTGACCACCACCGTTGATAACGTTTAGACAGGGCACAGGCAGCAGGGAAGCATTCGTTCCGCCTAGGTAGCGATAGAGGGGTAATTGCTGATAGTTCGCAGCTGCTCTTGCAACGGCTAGCGAAATGGCAAGAATGGCATTTGCGCCCATCGTGGCTTTGTTAGGTGTGCCGTCTAGTTCAATCATGGCAAGGTCGATCGTGCGCTGATCAGTAACCATCATGCCAATGAGTTCGGGAGCCAGTTTGTGATTTGCATTCTCAACGGCTTTGAGCACGCCTTTGCCGCCGTAGCGCTTGCTATCGCCATCCCGTAGTTCGACTGCTTCTTTCTCACCTGTAGAGGCACCAGAAGGGACGATCGCCGATCCTTCTGTGCCATCCTCCAGCACAACTCGCGCTTCGACGGTAGGATTGCCGCGTGAGTCTAGTACTTCGCTTGCAATAATTTCCTCAATGTACATGGGGTCACTACTCCTTGGAGGGAACTTTAGGTTAGAAACGGCGCATACTGCCTGTGCCATCTTTTGCCTAGACATCGTACAGTACGATGTCTCCTCATAGGAGTACTACAGGCAACAGACAATACCGGAATGCATTTGGCAGTAGGGCATCGATTGTGCTGTTGATAAACGATAGATAGGGTAAGCCACGTTTTGTGTCGTTGGCTGCTAAAGTCCAGATTCACTTCAGGGTAAGCTTAACAAAGCGCTATAAAACTAAATAAAGATTGCGATCGACGGTTCACTTGTGTACGTGGGCGTACAATCTTTACACTCAGTAGGTGTGTCACCAGTTACGTAAGCTACGCGAGTTTTCTTCAATCAGGCGGTTAGTGCCTCTCGCAGCCAGCTTGCTAAGAGATTTAGCAAAGCTAATAGCACGGGAAGTAAAGTTTGACCCTTCTCAGGCTTTGCCCGTACTACTTCTTCTATTCCACTGGTTATATTGTTTTGATAGGAAATTATAGTGTTGCCCCTTCTAACACTACAGCGATGCTCGTGATCATTACTGCATTCAAGCTCTTACACTGCTGATGTCAACGCCTTTGTCAAAGATTGAACCAGGTTGTACCGCTTCTAATGTTAGTGATTTAAAGCTAGGTACGGCTGAAGATGCGCGATTGCAGCTAGAAGCACACCTTTTGCAGGGTATTGCCGATGCGATCGTGGGCATACAGACTTTTGAGCTTGCCCTAGACGTAGCGCTGCAACACGTTTGCCAGAGCATGAACTGGGTCTTTGCCGAAGCCTGGGTGCCCAACAGCGCTCAAACCCAGCTTGAATGCAGTCGCGCCTGGTATAGCTGTAAAGGCGGACTGCAAACCTTTAGAGCCGCCAGCGAAAGGGCGGTGTTTGCTCCTGGTGAAGGATTGCCAGGACGGGTATGGCAAAGTAAACAGCCAGAATGGATTCCCGATGTGACCTGCTCATCCGATCGTGATTTTTTGCGAGTGCGGCTTGTCAAGACCACTCCGCTGAAGGCAGCACTTGCGGTACCCATTTTGGCAAAGGGCAAGGTTCTGGCGGCAGTTGTCTTCTTTCTTGCAGCACCACGCTTTGAAGAGGAAGAGTATGTGCAGATTGTCTCTAGCGTGGCGGCACAGTTGGGCACCATTATTCAATACAAGCAGGTTGAAACAGAAACAACGTTGGAGCAGCACCAGCAGCAGCTATCTACTTTAGTTAATTCCTTACCAGGCATTGTTTTTATCGGTGGTAATGACCCAGAGTGGTCAATGCTTTACCTCAGCGAGGGTTGTTTGGCGATTACTGGCTATCGTAGTGAAGAACTTGCTGGCAGCCAACGCCAACGCTCTTACAACGACATTTGCCACCCTGATGATGTGCCGCTTATTATCAGCAGCATTGCAGCGGCGATCGACTGCCAGAAACCGTATGAGATCGAGTACCGCATTGCCACCAAAGCCGGACAAGAGAAATGGCTGTGGGAGAAAGGGCATGGACTCTACGACTCAAACGGCGCAGTGCTGGGCATTGAAGGTTTTATTACCGACATCACGGCACTGAAGCAAGCTGAAAAAGCGTTGCGCGAAAAAGAAGCCTTTCTGCGATTGTTGCTCGACAACCTGCCCCTCGCAATTTTTTGGAAAGATACGAACTCAGTGTATCTAGGCTGTAACAAACAGTTTGCTGAAGATCTCAAACTGGCTTCCGTTACCAGCGTGCTGGGCAAAACCGATCATGAATTGCCCTACGATCGCGCCCTTGCCATCCGCTTTCAACAGCAAGACTCTCAAGTAATTACGACTGATCAGCCGATTCTGGCTTTGATCGAAGAAAACACGATTCCAAATGAACGTTTAAACTGGACACGCGCTAACAAAATCCCTATTCATGATGCTGATGGCACTGTCATTGGTGTGCTAGGTACTGTTGAAGATATCACCGATCGTCGCCAGACCGAAGAAGTGATCCGTCTCCAGCTTGCCGCGATCGAAGCCTGCACTGAAGGCATTGCGGTACTCAATGCCAGCGGCGAATTTGTCTACCTGAATCCAGCGCACGCCCAGTTCTTTGGCTACGAACAGGCTGCCCTGATTGGCAAAAACTGGCGCATTCTGTATGACCCTGACGAAGCACTGCGTTATGAGCGTGAAGTCTTCCCAGCCTTGCAGCAAGAGGGACGTTGGCAGGGAGAGGCGATCGCCAGACGATCAGATGGCAGCACCTTTGCCGAAGAACTTTCCATCACGCTGTTAGAAGATCATGGCTTGCTCTGCGTCTGTCGCGATGTAAGCGAACGTAAACAGGCAGAAGCCGCATTGAAGCAGGCGGAGGAGAAATATCGCAGCATTGTCGAAAATGCGGTTGAAGGTATCTTTCAAACCACGCCTGGAGGGCATTACCTCACTGCCAATTCAATGCTGGCAAAAATTTACGGCTACGACTCCCCTCACGAATTAACAACTAAGTTAATCGACATCCGGCACCAGCTTTATGTTGATCCGCAGCGGCGGGATGAGTTCAGTCGTTTGCTACAGGCGCAGGATGCCGTTTTAGATTTTGAGTCGCAAGTTTACCGCAAAGACGGCAGCATCATCTGGATTGCTGAGAATGCCCGCGCGATGCGGGATCAAAAGGGGCAACTGCTGGGTTACGAAGGCACCGTCGAAGACATTACCCAACGCAAACTGGCAGAAGCCGAACTGCTGCAACGCGATAGTCTGCTGCAAGGCGTTGCTACTGCCATGACTTATTTGTTAACCGATACGAATTACGAAGCGGCGATCGCTAAGGTCCTGAAAACATTAGGCTCCGCCGCTAGAGTCGATCGGGTCTATATCTACGAAAATCATCCCCATCCTGAAACGGGTGAGATTGCTATGAGTATGCGGTATGAATGGGTGCGACCCTCCATTCAGCCATCGATTCAGCAGACCCACTGGCAAAATCAACCCTACAGTGCTGCTGGTACTGACGGTTGGTACGATGTGTTATCCGTTGGTCGAGCACTCTGCGGCGCGATCGATCAATTTCCGGCAGACCAGCAGGCATTGTTTCAACTAGATAACATTCTCTCCATTCTCATGGTGCCCATTCTGATCGACGATCAGTTTTGGGGCTATATCGGCTTTGACGATTGCACTACAAAACGTCGTTGGTCAGGCAATGAAGAATCAATTTTAGTGGCGATGGCTGCAAGTATTGGCGGTGCGCTCAAACGCCGGCAGGCAGAAGCCACCATTCGTTATCAAGCCTTTCACGATTTGCTAACGGGCTTGCCCAACCGGATGCTCTTTAACGATCGCCTACCCCTGGCACTAGCAAACGCGCATCGTAACGGAACTATGCTCGCCGTCATGTTTCTCGACCTCGATCGCTTCAAAACCATTAACGACACTCTGGGACATGCGATCGGCGACCAACTCTTGCAAGCCGTTGCTACTCGCTTAGCTGGCTGCCTGCGAGAAGGTGACACGATCGCCCGCTGGGGTGGCGACGAATTTACCTTGCTGCTGCCTCAAATTAACAATACTGAAGATGCTGCTAAAGCGGCACAACGCCTCAGTAAAGCGCTGAAACCTGCCTTCCATATAGAAGGGCATGAACTTTACATCAGTTGCAGCATTGGTATTGCCCTTTACCCGCATGATGGCGAAGATGCTCAAACGTTGCTTAAAAATGCGGATGCCGCTTTGTACCGCGTCAAAGAACAGGGACGCAACGGCTACCAGATTTATACTCCCGCTATTAACTCCCAAGCTTCGGCATTGCTAGCGCTTGAAAGCAGCCTGCATCATGCTCTGGAACGGCAACAATTTGTGCTGCACTACCAGCCACAAATTAATGTCAACACAGGGCAGATCACCGGTATGGAAGCCCTCTTGCGGTGGCAACATCCCGAACTAGGGCTGATACCGCCGCGCGTGTTCATTGCGCTAGCAGAGGAAAACGGACTGATTGTACCCATTGGTGAGTGGGTACTACGCACTGCCTGTGCCCAAAGCAAAGCGTGGCAAGTGGCTGGACTGCTCCCCTTGCGTATGGCAGTTAACCTTTCAGCCAGACAATTTCAACAGCCCCATCTGGTTGAAACCGTTGCCCAGACGTTGGCAGAAACTGGTCTTAACCCCTGCCACTTAGAATTAGAGATTACCGAAACGGTGGTGATGCATGATGTAGACTTTACTACGTCCATGCTCAAAGACTTGCAGGCAATGGGTGTAAATCTTGCGGTAGATGACTTTGGCACCGGCTATTCATCGCTCGGCTACCTGAAGCGCTTTCCCTTAAACACCATTAAGATTGACCAATCCTTCATTCGCGAACTGACGATCGACCCAAACGATGCCGCGATCGTCACCGCTGTCATTGCGCTCGGTCGCGGTCTTAATCTAAACGTCGTCGCCGAAGGTGTAGAGACACAAGCGCAACTAGACTATCTGCGATCACGCCACTGCGAAGAAATGCAAGGCTATTGCTTCAGTCGTCCCATGCCAGCAGCAGCAGCCACCCAGTTCTTACAAGCACACCAGCCTAAAGCTCTGTTTACTGCACTGTGAAAGCCATCAAGCAAACGCGTAAGAGAGGGGAGGAAGTGAAGAAGTGAAAAGGTGAAGGAGTAAAGGCATGCCCTCCCACCCCATCACTCTCCCTCCTCCCCCTAGAGCAGCGGCGATCGACGTTACAATGGATGGGTTCTACAGGCTGAATCCTCCCGCCGCTAGACTGTTTGCAGCATCGGGTCGCACGGATTGATCGCCTACTTTGACAGGAGCTAACGGCTGTGGTTGCACACGTCTCTACCGATCGTTACGAAGCCCAGACCCAGGCGATCGCTCGCCAATTACTCAGCGCGACCCGCGAAAACCGCTCCTTCTTCGCTCAAGTGCGTGACCAGATGCGGTGGGATGACAAGCTGCTTGCGTGGACGATGGGCAATCCGGGTCTGCGGGTGCAGTTATTTCGCTTCATTGACTGCCTGCCATCGCTTCGTAGCAAACCCGAAATCGCCCGCCATCTTCAGGAATATTTGGGTGATGCGACTGTTGAGCTACCCAGCGCTTTAAAGGGGATGCTGAACTTTGCCAATCCTGATTCCGTACCCGGACAGCTAGCTGCAACCACTATTTCTACTGCTGTTGAAACGTTGGCGCATAAGTACATTGCAGGCGAAACCATTCAGCAAGTGCTGAAGACGATCGAGCGCCTGCGGAAAGACAAGATGACTTTCACGGTCGATCTGTTGGGTGAAGCGGTGATTACGGAAGTCGAGGCACAGTCCTATTTCGATCGCTACCTGGAACTGATGGCGCAGTTGACCACGGCTGCAAAATCCTGGTCAAACGTGCCACAGATCGATCAAGCAGACGGCGAGGCATTGTCTAAAGCGCAAGTCTCTGTGAAGCTCACTGCCTTTTATTCGCAGTTTGATCCACTGGACGTTGAAGGCAGCCGCGATCGGGTGAGTCAATCTATCCGGTTGCTGCTGCGTCGTGCAAAGGAACTGGGTGCTGCCGTCCATTTCGATATGGAGCAATACGCTTACAAAGATTCAACGCTGGCGATTCTCAAAAAGCTGTTGCTCGAAGATGAGTTTCGCACTCGTACCGATGTCGGTGTAACCCTGCAAGCGTATCTGCGCGACAGTGAACGCGACTTAACCGAGCTAATCGCCTGGGCAAAACAGCGCGGCACGCCTTTGACGGTTCGTCTGGTGAAGGGTGCCTACTGGGATCAAGAAACCATCAAAGCGGCTCAAAAAGATTGGCAGCAGCCCGTCTTCAATGATAAAGCCTCTACGGATGCCAACTTTGAAACGATGACTCGCTTGCTGCTAGAGAACCACGAGTATCTCTACGGCGCGATCGGCAGCCACAACGTCCGCTCTCAGGCATACGCAATGGCGATCGCCGAAACCCTCCAGATTCCGCCCCGTCGCTTTGAACTCCAGGTGCTCTATGGCATGGCGGACAAGCTGGCAAAAGCGATCGTTGCCAAAGGCTACCGCGTGCGGGTTTACTGTCCCTATGGCGAACTCATCCCCGGTATGTCGTATCTTATTCGCCGCCTGCTTGAGAACACTGCTAATAGCTCTTTCTTGCGCCAAAACCTGGAAGAACGTCCGGTCGAAGAACTCCTTGCTGCACCCACAAGCCTAAACTCTGATTCAGCGGTCAGCGGTCAGCAGTCAGCAGTCAGCCATCCAAAATTTATTAACGCTTCGGATGCTGATTATGCTGATTCTAAGCAGCGCGATCGTGCCTTGCAAGCGATTCAAACTGTGCGGCAACAGCTTGGCAAAACTTATCAGCCGTTGATTGATGGTGAGTATGTAGCAACAGATGCGCAGATCAATTCCTTGAACCCTTCAAACTTCAGCGAAACGGTGGGTCAGGTTGGGCAAATTAGCGTTGAGCAAGCCGATCGCGCGATGGAGGCTGCTAAAACCGCCTTTCTTGACTGGAAGCGCACTCCGCCAACTAAACGAGCCGCTATTTTGCATACGGCTGCTGATCTGATGACTCAGCGACGTGATGAACTCGCTGCCTGGATGGTTTTTGAGACAGGAAAACCGTTGAATGAAGCGAATGGTGAAGTGTCGGAGGCGATCGACTTTTGCCGCTACTATGCGGATGAAATGGAACGGCTCGATGCTGGCGTTGCCTACGATTTTCCGGGTGAAACTAACCGCTACCACTATCAGCCGTTAGGCATTGTTGTCGTCATTTCGCCCTGGAACTTTCCGCTGGCGATCCCCACTGGGATGACGGTTGCAGCACTGGTTGCGGGTAACTGCGTTCTGCTCAAGCCTGCCGAAACGTCCAGCGTGATCATTGCTAAACTGACCGAGATTCTGATCGAAGCAGGCATTCCGAGTGGTGTGTTCCAGTATGTGCCCGGTAAGGGTTCCACCGTAGGCGCGCACCTGGTCAAACACCCGCACACCAACATGATTACCTTCACTGGCTCTCAAGAAGTGGGCTGTCGCATTTATGCCGATGCAGCGATTCTGCAACCAGGGCAAAAGCACCTGAAGCGCGTTGTGGCAGAGATGGGCGGCAAAAACGCCATTATTGTTGATGAAAGTGCGGATCTGGATCAGGCGGTGCAGGGTGTGGTGCAGTCTGCCTTTGGCTATAGTGGTCAGAAATGTTCTGCCTGTTCGCGAGTGATTGTGCTGGAGCCGATCTACGACCTATTTTTGCAGCGCTTAGTGGAGGCAACTCGATCGCTCAATCTTGGTAAAGCAGACCATCCCAGTACTCGCGTGGGTCCCGTTATTGATGCTGCTGCCCGCGATCGCATCTTAGAGTACATCGACAAAGGGCGGCAGGAATGCGAACTGGCGTTAGAAATGCCCGCGCCCGACGGTGGCTATTTTGTAGGACCCGTTATTTTTCACGATGTGCCACCAACGGCGACGATCGCTCGTGAAGAAATCTTTGGTCCCGTTCTGGCAGTCATGCGCGCAAAGACGTTTGATGAGGCGCTAGAACTGGCTAATGGTACACAGTTTGCCCTCACAGGTGGGCTTTACTCACGCACCCCATCGCACATTGAGCAGGCACGTGCCGACTTTGAAGTGGGCAATTTGTATATCAATCGTGGTATCACTGGGGCGATCGTGGCGCGTCAACCCTTTGGTGGCTTCAAACTCTCTGGCGTTGGCTCCAAAGCTGGCGGACCCGATTACCTGCTGCAATTCCTGGAACCCCGCGTGGTTACTGAAAACATTCAACGTCAGGGCTTTGCACCGATCAAGGGCGCAGAGTAAGGGCGTGCTAGAACATAACTGCATTTGGGATCGCTATCAGCTTTTTTCTGGCTCCTGACTGCTTCTTCCTTTACAGTGACTCACTTGCCAGCAATAGAGCACGCTCATGGTAACGACCTCTACCCTTGCTATTACCTGCGAAAAACTGTCTCATGAAAATTAAAGACGCAATTAATTTGCACAAAGGTTTGACAGCCGCGATCATAGTTGGCTTCATGGTGGCATACCAGAACTTTACCTTGGGTCCCTGGGTGTATCTAGCGCTGCATGGAAGCTACGGCTTTCTATGGTTACTGAAAGATCGGCTCTATCCAGACAAGCAATGGGAGCAGGTTATCCCGCTTGGGACAGGTGTGTTTACATTTGCTCTATTGGGGCTTTACTGGGTGCCGCCGTTTCTGCTCATTAGCCGCGGCACTGTGCCGCCATTACCATTAGTCGCAGGGGCGATCGCGCTCAATATTTTGGGCATATTTCTACACTTTGTTAGCGATGCTCAGAAATATTACACGCTCAAGTACCGAGCGGGATTAATCACTGAAGGTTTGTTTGCTCGCTGTCGTAACACTAATTATCTAGGCGAAGTGTTGATTTACCTATCCTTCGCACTGCTAGCGCAACACTGGCTGCCGTTTGTAATTTTGGCTTTATTTATCAGCTTCGTGTTTGTGCCCAATATGCTGAAAAAAGATCAATCGCTCTCGCGTTACCCCGACTTTGCCAGCTACAAAGCGCGATCGGGCTTGCTCTTGCCGCAACTAGTGGGGGTGACAAGCGCTACTCCAGACGGTATTGTACCGACTGAGGAGTCTTGATCGCTTGAGCCGCCTGCATGAAACCTTTTGTCAGCCAACCACTTGTGAGTCAATCCAACCCACTGTCTCCTCTCTGGTTGCGATGGCTGGTAATTTTTCTCATCGTTGTAGGCGTTGTGTTTCGCTTTGTCAACCTGAACCATAAGGTTTACTGGCACGATGAGGTGTATACGTCACTTCGAGCTGCTGGCTATACCGGGCAGGAAATCGGTCAAGAAATCTTTCAGAACAAACTGTTTTCGCCGCAAGATTTGCTTCAGTACCAGCAGATCAAGCCAGGCAGTACGCCTGCTGATACCGTGCGATCACTGGCAGTGGAAGATCCTCAACATCCGCCGCTTTATTTCTTGCTTAATCGAGTCTGGGTACAGTGGTTCGGTAAACCGCTGGAAGCAATTTTTGGCAGTCCGATCACTGCACCACGACTGCTGCCAGTGCTGATTAGCCTGCTATCGTTGCCGTTCATGTATGCCCTGGCTCAGGAATTGTTTGCGTCTCAGGCGATCGCGCTACTGGCGACTGCCTTTCTAGCACTCTCACCCTTTGATATCCTCTTTGCTCAAGTCGCACGTCAGTACAGTTTGCTGGCATTAGCGGTGATTGCCAGCCACTATTTCCTGCTGCGGGCGATCCGCCTGTCGAAGGTGCCTAAAACCCGCTCTCGCGATGTGCGTCAACGTCCACCAGCTGCATGGCAGCATTGGGGGCTGTATGCGCTTGCCATCACGATCGGCTTGTATACGCAGCCTTTCTTTGCATTGACGCTTATTGGACATGGCGTTTATGTAGTGCTGGAAGCGATCGCAGATGGACAGCGCGATCGCCTTCAACAATGGCTCGCTGGTTTTGGTCTTGCCTTAACGGCTGCCATTATGCTTTATGCGCCGTGGATCATCGTCATGTTGCAGGGCTTTCAGCGTGCGCTTGATACGACAAGCTGGGCAACTGCCGTAGCAGGCTTTGATTATTTGCTGAAACTTTGGACATTAAGCTTTACCGCATTGTTTCTCGATCTTGACTTTGGCTTCAACAATCCCTGGACGTTTGTGCTGCGAGTGCCGATCATGGTGTTGATTGGGATGGCTTTCTACACGCTGGTGCGACGGAGCGATCGCCCGGTGTGGCTGTTTGTGGTAACTGCGACGGTTGTGCCTTTTTTGCTGCTGGCGTTGCCCGATCTGGTGCTGGGCAGTCGACGATCGGCAGTTAGCCGCTATCTCATCGCCTGTTATCCCGGTATTCACTTGGCGCTCGCCTATCTCATCGCCACCAAGCTCTCACCCAAACCGCATTACCTCAACCGTATACCTCTGCGGTCAACAGGTGCGTCTCGGTTTCGCTTTCGCTTTACACCCTACATACTGTCGTTCCTCAACCGCTGGTTTTGGCGATCTGTCTTGTTCGCTCTCTTTACCGCCAGCCTTGTATCTTGCACCGTGAGCGCAGCCTCTGACACCTGGTGGCACAACGTACCGAGCTACTTTAATGCGGCAGTTGCCCGTCGTGTCAACGTCGCACCGTCGCCTCTGGTGGTGAGCGATCGTGGCGATGACTTTACCAATATTGCTGACTTGATTTCACTCAGCTATCAGCTCCAACCAAACGTGCGGCTACTCTTACTGAATCAAGATGCTAACTGGGTAACAACTGAACCATTTAAATCGCAAATCGACGGCGCGACGGTGTTTGCCTTTCGTCCTTCAAATCAACTCAGGCAAGGATTGGAGCGATCGCGTGGCTCCCTCCAGTTTATTTTACCTGCTGCCCGCCTCTGGCAAGTGCCGTAGTCGGCAACGATGCCTCTAGTTGTCCGCTGTTGACAGAACCTGTATGATAAGTGTGTTTGAAGGGGAGTAGCTGCTGGCAGGTGCCAGCCCATTTGAATCAACATACTGGCGATGAGCCTGGTTCAGATGACAAAAAGCTTCTAGCGATCAACCTTCAGTAAGCAGCTTTGATTGAATTATTGATCTTCAAAAGCTGACTGCTGACTGCTGACTGCTGACTGCTATTTGCAAGCGAGACCTTCACTAAGTTCACAACCTTTGTGAGCTTGGTGAAGCTGTTGCAGCCCTCATCAAGCTCACTTAGATAGCAGAGATCTGAGGAGTTCGATGGAATGCTGGCAGCGTTTACGGCTGGATTATTGCTTATTACGATTTCAGAACTAGGTGATAAAACGTTTTTTATCGCCATGCTTCTGGCAATGCGACATTCTCGTCGTCTTGTTTTTGTTGGCTCGATCGCAGCACTGGCGACAATGACGATTCTGTCCGTTTTGCTGGGGCAAGCCGTGGCGCTGTTGCCCAAAGCCCTAGTGCATATCGCTGAAGTCGTTTTGTTCATCAGCTTTGGCATGAAGCTGCTGTATGACGCGACGCAAATGCCCAGTACTGCTATCTGCGATGAGGTTAAAGAAGCTGAAGAAACGATTCAACATGCTGATACGGTAGCAGCAAAGCACGGAGCCAGACGCAGTATTGTGCTTCAGGCGTTTGTGCTGACATTTGTAGGCGAATGGGGCGATCGCACGCAATTTGCCACGATCGCGCTTGCCGCTGCGAATGATCCCTGGGGCGTAACAGCAGGCGCAATTGTCGGACACGCTATCTGTGCAGCGATCGCGGTCATGGGCGGACGGTTAATCGCTGCGCACATCTCCGAAAAGCTGATCACAGGCTTGGGTGGTCTGCTGTTTCTCGTGTTTGGTGTTGCCGCCTGGATGGAAGGAGCATGAGGGCAACTCAATCCGTTAAGGCTTCGGTACTGGTGTTTCTGAAGGGCTAGGCGCACTGCCTGCGGGGCTAGGCACGCTCGTTGGAGATGCTCCTGGTGAAGGAGCACTGGCAAGTTGGTTAATCTGATCCTTAAATTGTGCTGGTGCAAGTTCAGCAGCGCTAGCAAACAGTGGTTTGGCAGCCTCAGTCTTGCCCTGATCCTTCAAAATCAGCGCTTTGCCAAGAATGGGACGAAAATCTTGCTTATTGCTTTTGGCAGCTTCATCAAATACCGCGATCGCCTCATCAAAACGTTTCTGCGAGGCATACACCTGCCCCAAAATGACTTGAACTGAGCCAACATCCACGCTACCCGCCTGAATTTTGTTTGCCTGCGGTGCAGTCTTAATCGTGTCTTCTAATAAACCGACGGCTGCTTCAGGACGGTTTTGTTGCAGCAGTAAATTAGACAAGCCTTGAAGCGCGTTGCGATCGCCCGGTTGTGTTTTCAAGATCTCGCGATAGGTCTGGGCGGCTCCTTCTGTATCATTGGTTTGCTGCTTTGCCTGAGCCAGCAGAATGGCATACTCAGTTTCCTTCGGGTTGAGTTTTGCCAGTTTTTCAAGTGGGGCGATCGCGCCTTTCACATCGCCTAGACCCAGCCGTGCTTCCAGAAGACCGCGTAAGGCTGTTGCGTTTTCAGGTTCCCGTTGCAGCACCAACTCATAGCCCTTTGCCTGCGCCTCCAGTTCTTCCTTCTTAGGAGTCGCGCTGGCAGACTGTGTTGGCGTAGGTTTAGTAGCTGTCTGTTGTTGTCCTTGAAAGGCAGCTTCAATAAGTGGGATCAGTGAAAAGCCCACAAAAGCGACGACTGCCAGGATAAGAACCACATTGATAATC
Source organism: Phormidium sp. FACHB-592 (assembly GCF_014695795.1). Classification (NCBI taxonomy): domain Bacteria; kingdom Bacillati; phylum Cyanobacteriota; class Cyanophyceae; order Oscillatoriales; family Oscillatoriaceae; genus Phormidium; species Phormidium sp. FACHB-592. Next base: position 59,967 of record NZ_JACJOZ010000044.1, on the reverse strand, counting down.
CAGCGATTGCGCTTATTGGTCACAGATCTGCCTCGAAACTCTACTGCTATTATCAACGACAAAGGCCATTTCCGATGGCAAGATCACGGTATCGCTGTTGCTAGAAAGATGAAAATGGGGGGCTCTAAGGGATGGTAAGCGTGTACTCCGGACAGGATTGCTACCGCGTATCCGTGCAGTAGCAAGCTGAACTCCTGCAGTTAAGGTTGCAGCCACTATGCCTTAACCAGTTGCAAGGAGCAGATCTAAATATTTGGAGCTAAATTAAGTTATGGCTTCCTATCAAGTCTTGAAAACGTGTCTGTGATAAGATTGTTAATTCGAGATGGTTGTCAAAAATTATGCTATCGGCAACAGACCGCATAGCCTCTAAATTGTCAGCCTCCGCAACCCATTCATTGATAAAGAGAATCCGCACAGCACCATGATCAAACTGCGATTGAAGCGATACGGCAAAAAGCGTGAAGTCAGCTACCGCATTGTGGCAATGAATAGCCGCGATCGCCGAGATGGACGTCCCCTGGAGGAATTGGGCTTTTATAACCCTAGAACCGATGAAATTCGGCTCAATATTCCCGCGATCGTTAAGCGGTTGCAAGATGGAGCGCAGCCAACTGATACGGTACGCAGCATTTTGCAGAAAAACAACGTGTTTGAACAGGTCAATGCCTGAGCCGTCTCAACACACTCATGCTGCTAAACCAGCCGAGCCAGACTATGCTGGGCTGGTCAGGTTTTTGGTGGCACCATTTTTGGAGCTGCCAGAGTCACTTAAGGTTGACTGCGAAATCTCGCCAAACCGGAGCAAAGTTTGGGTACGTGTAGCATTTGAAGGAACTGATAAAGGGCGTATGTTTGGGCGTGGCGGTCGCAACATCCAGGCAATTCGTTCGGTACTTGAGGCGGCAGCTCGTGCGGCTGGTAGTACAGCCTATCTGGATGTTTTTGGTAGTTCACCTCAGGGCAGCGAGGATGGTAGCGATCGCGAGGACGTGGCAAGTAAATCCCCACCGCGCCGCTCATCTAGTGTCAAAGAAGCGCCTAAGCTGCGATCGCGCAGTGCCCCTCCTGATGAATTGGAGACGTGAAAATTTGATCGCTGATTCGTCGTTGGACTCACAAATGTTTGCATGGTAGAGGCTGTTACTGTCGAATTACCCAATGCTGCAAGCGCGATCGCCCTCGCCGGGGAGCGAGAAGAAAATCTGAAAATTTTAGCCAGACAGACTGGTGCAACGCTAGTCTTGCATGGGCTAGCACTACGGATTTCTGGTACTGATCCTCAAATTGAATTAGCCACTCGTTTAGTAAAAGCGCTTGAAGCTGTTTGGGGTCGCGGCACGGTTATCTCTGGTGTTGATATACTGACTGCTCGCCATGCGCTAGATACCCAACAGCAGGACGAGCTTCACGAACTGCGGCAAGATGTGTTGGCACGAACTCGTCGTGGTGAAGACATCCGTGCCAAAACCCTCCAGCAACGCCAGTATATTCAAGCCGTTCGCACCCATGACCTGACCTTCTGCATTGGTCCAGCAGGCACGGGTAAAACTTTTCTAGCAGCCGTGCTAGCGGTACAGGCAGTGCTAGCTAACCAGTATGAACGGCTGATCTTGACTCGTCCTGCTGTTGAAGCAGGAGAGAAGCTTGGCTTTTTGCCAGGAGACTTGCAGCAAAAGATTGATCCGTATTTGCGTCCGCTCTACGACGCGCTGTATGAGTTTATTGATCCAGAGAAAATTCCCAGCTTGATGGAGCGTGGTGTGATTGAAGTGGCACCGATCGCCTATATGCGGGGTCGTACGCTCAACAATGCGTTTGTGATTCTTGACGAAGCGCAGAACACTACGCCCGCTCAAATGAAAATGATCCTGACACGCCTCGGCTTTCGCTCTCGCATGGTGGTAACGGGCGATTTAACTCAGACAGACTTGCCACAGTACCAATCGTCGGGCTTAGCGATCGCGCAGAAAATCTTACAGCCGGTAGAAGGGGTTGCGTTTTGTCACCTTTCCAAAGCCGATGTGGTGCGTCATCCTCTGGTGCAGCGCATTGTTGCTGCCTATGAGCAGCATGAGCAGCCTTAAGCATCGATGCCTGATCCGTCGCTCCGTATTGCGCTACTGACATACTCAACCAGGCTCAGGGGTAGCGTGGTGCATACTCTGGAGTTAGCAGAGGCACTCCATGCAATGGGTCACACTGTTTGCGTCTACGCACTGGCAAAGGATGGGACCGGGTTCGATCGCCTGCTCTCCTGCGCTTACAAACTCATTACGGCTCAGCCTGCACCGGATGGCATTGATGCCCTGATCCAGCAACGTATTCAAGAATTTGTGGCGTACTTCAGCCAGTCCAGCGATACTTACGACTGTTATCACGCTCAAGACTGCATTGGCGCAAATGCGTTGTCTCGCTTACGTCAACTCCAGCTCATTCCCCATTTTGTCCGCACTGTTCATCACATCGAGGCGTATAACAGCATTTATCTCCAGCAGTGTCAGGAGCGATCGATTCGTGATCCCGACCTTTGTTTCTGCGTCAGCACTCGCTGGCAACGCGAATTGCAACAGCAGTATCAGATTGATGCGCCCAGAGTGAGTAATGGTGTAAATACACAACGGTTTACTGCCCAACTAGATGGCTCGGAACAATCACTTGGTCAGCAATTAGGGCTAAACGGCTCACCCATTTACCTAACCGTTGGCGGCATTGAACCACGCAAGAATTCGCTTGTTCTTTTGCAAGCCTTTAGCCAGCTCCGCGTCAGCCATCCTCACGCCCAACTGATCATCGCTGGTGGCGCAACTCTCTTCGATTATCAAGCGTACCGTGACGAGTTTTTTGCCCTGGCAGGCACACTGGGCATTACCACTGGCGAAGCCTTGCTTCTACCAGGCGTAATTTCTGATGCGGTGCTGCCCGCACTCTATCGCCTTGCCGATGCGTTTGTTTTTCCGTCTGTAAAAGAAGGGTGGGGTTTAGTTGTAATGGAAGCGATCGCCAGCGGCATTCCTGTTATGACTGCGAACCAACCGCCATTTACCGAGTTCCTGACCGAGAAACAGGCGTTGCTAGTTGATCCTACGTCTCCAGATGCGATCGCCCTGGCAATGCGATCAGTTTTAACTCCAGAACTTGCTCAATCTTTACGCGAAAACAGCCGGGCAATTCTACCCTGCTACTCCTGGGAAGCCTCTGCGAAGATGCATTTGGTTCATTATCGTGATCTGCTAAGACGGTGAAAGGGTCAGAAAGTGAAGGGATGGAGCGATAAAAAAGTAAAGGGGTGAGACGGTGAAGAGCAATGAGGCTAAAAATCAGGGTCGGTCATCTTATCCAAATTGTATTGACGCAGGGCTATAGCTGTTTCCAATTGGACCTTCCACACTTACACCTATCGACCCATTCATATACCTGACTCTACTTCTGTGGCGCATACTTCATCTGAATTTTGAGCGTCCTGCTGGCACCCGCTAGCAGAAACACGCAGTCACCATAGCGAGTAAGGTCTTGACGAGTCGCAGGATTGTTAGAAAAACCGTAGCCTTCAGTGGGAATACCTGTAGTGTTGCGGTTGAGCTTGCGATCGCCGTTCACATCTTGAAAGAGAGCAAGGGCATAGCTACCCGATGAAATATCCTTAAACGTAATTTTGGGTGAGTCTTCAGTCACCTTGACGCATCGGTTCATGACAGCATTCTTAGCGTTATCAGGAAACCCAAAGCTTCTGGAAAAGAGCTTGAAGCAGATGGCACCCTTTTGAGCTTTTAAGCCGTCAATTTCAATGGTTAAAGTGCTTTTAAGCTCTGCTTTTACATCTGATGCTATGGCGATACTGGATAGCGCTGCAAGGGCGATCGCGCCCATTCTAATGTTTTTTAATTCAAGCATTCCGATACGTTTTATCCCATTACAGTACTTGCTACTAGTGATGGCCCTACACGTGTTTGACACCGAGTATCAATCTCAATGTAAAGTTACCACCCGATCGCGAGAGCAGACGTTTTTTGGCTACTCGCCTCGTTGCCATTGCCGCTATATCTGTCTTGAATAGTTGCGCGTAATTCGGCAATACCTTGTCTTAATTCAGCTATGCCTTGAGTGTTAGCGGCCATTTGTTAAGCGTTTGCCTGCTGAATGCGAGCAGTTTCTTGCTGTCGTCGGACAATCAGCAGAATTTCGTTGATCTGGGCAATCGCGTTGCTATGCTGGACAACTGTTTGTTCCAGTAGGGATGGTTAATCGGTCATACTATTGCCGGCTCAAGACGGTCTGCTCAACGTAGACCCATTTTATGCGGTCTTGCCATCACTCAGTTTCGTCAAGAGACTCATCAGTGGATTTTTTACCTGCCAGGGCGATCGCAATGGCATCTACCACTCTCGCAACAGGAAAAATCTCCATGCCCAAGTCAGGTAAGACTTGCCCTTTGGGGACGATCGCCTGCTTAAAGCCGAGTTTTGCTGCTTCTTTCAGCCGCAACTCCATCTGCGACACGGGGCGTACCTGACCACCCAAGCCGACTTCCCCAATTAAGACCATCCGCGGATCAACAACTCGATCGCGGAAACTTGCCACCACTGCGATCGCAACCCCCAAATCAGCAGCCGGTTCCCCTACACTCAAGCCACCCGATGATGCAACGTAAGCATCCAGCTTTGAGAGGGGGATACCCACGCGCTTTTCCAGCACTGCTAGAATTTGCAGCAGTCGATTGTATTCGATGCCTGTGGTCGATCGTCGGGGCGAACTGTAGCTCGTCGGGCTAACCAACGCTTGCAGTTCAACGACAATTGGGCGCGTGCCTTCGCAGGCAACGATCGTCGCGCTCCCCGATGAAAACTCATCCCGATTGCCCAGAAACAGCTCTGAGGGATTCAGCACTTCCTGTAACCCCTCATCCACCATCTCAAACACACCAATTTCGTGCGTCGCCCCAAAGCGGTTTTTCACTGATCGCAACAAACGATGGCTGGCAAATCGATCGCCCTCAAAGTACAGCACTGTATCCACCAGATGCTCCAGCACTTTAGGACCGGCGATCGCCCCTTCCTTCGTCACATGCCCCACAATAAACAGCGTAATATTCTGCCGCTTTGCCATCTGCATTAGCACTGACGTACACTCCCGCACCTGCGCTACTGAACCGGGAGCCGATGACAACGCACTAAAGTACAGTGCTTGAATACTGTCAATTACTGCCACATGGGGCTTCAGCGACTCTAGCTCTGCCAGAACGGTGTCGAGATCGGTTTCGGGCAAAAGATAGAGGTTGGAGGGTTCGGAGAGCTGAGGACTGGAGTCTGAGGACTGCGTTTTGCCTTCTAACGTTTGCCGTTTGCCTTGCTGCTCCTTTGCTACCCTCTCGTCCCCTACTCCCAACCGCTGTGCTCTTAACTTCACCTGTTGGGCTGACTCTTCGGCACAGACGTAAAGAGTACGATAGCTTTGAGACATACGGTTAGCAGTTTGTAGCAGCAGGGTCGATTTGCCGATACCAGGGTCACCGCCAATGAGTACTAGGGAGCCAGGGACAATGCCGCCGCCTAAGACGCGATCGAGTTCAACATAGCCAGACGAGAGGCGAGCCTGAGGATGGTCAGAAATTTGTGCCAGTGTAAGGGCAGCTTTGGGCTGTGCCGGTAGCTGTCGGGTTGCCGAGGTACGGCTACCAACGCGGGCAGCACCCGGACGAGCGGCAACGGTCGTAGTGGAAAGAGGCTGTTCTTCTAGTGCATTCCAACTATTGCAGGCAGGGCATTTGCCAAAGTATTGAGAAGACTCTGCGCCACATTGGTTACAAACGTAGTGCGATCGAAGTTTCGGCATTCTTTATGAGGAAAGGTAGAAGTACTTATAGCAGTGAGAATGCTCCCAAATAGAATATTAAGAAAGTCCGAAGTGCTTTAAGGGAGACAATTTTAGCGTTCCGAACCAAATTAAATCGGGTATTATCTTTAATGATAAAGTACAGAAATTAATGTTTCTAAAACAAGCTTAAGGAGTCTATTAACTTGGAAAATCACAAAGAAAAAATACTAGTAGTTGATGATGAAGCAAGCATTCGTCGCATTTTAGAAACACGCCTCTCAATGATTGGCTACGACGTGGTAACAGCGGCTGATGGTGAAGAGGCGCTTGACACCTTTCGTAATGCTGACCCCGACCTGGTGGTGCTGGATGTCATGATGCCAAAGCTGGATGGCTACGGCGTTTGTCAAGAGTTGCGGAAAGAATCTGATGTGCCCATCATTATGCTAACGGCATTGGGCGACGTTGCCGATCGCATCACCGGATTGGAACTGGGTGCGGATGATTATGTGGTCAAACCCTTTTCGCCCAAAGAGCTAGAAGCGCGGATTCGCTCTGTGCTCCGACGAGTTGAAAAAACGGGCACTACGGGCATTCCTAGCTCTGGTGTGATCCACATCAATAGCATTCGCATCGACACCAATAAGCGTCAGGTCTACAAAGGCGACGAGCGTATTCGGCTGACTGGCATGGAGTTTAGCCTGCTGGAACTGTTGGTAAGCCGCTCTGGGGAAGCGTTCTCGCGCTCGGAAATCTTACAAGAGGTTTGGGGCTATACACCTGAACGCCATGTTGATACCCGCGTTGTCGATGTACATATTTCGCGCCTCCGCGCCAAACTTGAGGACGACCCCAGCAATCCAGAGTTAATTCTGACCGCTCGTGGCACAGGGTATCTCTTTCAGCGCATTCTTGAACCTGGCGAAACGGAGTGAACCAAACTCCTGTTACAGGCTTGTATGCTTAAAGGGAGAAGGTCTACCGCTTAGATGCTCATGCAAATTTATTTGGACTACAGCGCTACGACACCCACTCGTCCAGAGGCGATCGCGGCAATGCAAGCTGCCCTGAGTGAGCAGTGGGGCAATCCGTCCAGCCTCCACGTTTGGGGGCAACGTGCTGCCATTGTGGTCGAGCGCGCTAGGGTGCAAGTGGCGCGGCTAATTAATGCGCCTGCTGAGTCGATCGTCTTTACCGCTGGTGGCACCGAAGCAGATAATCTTGCGATTATGGGTGTTGTGCGCCAGTATGCCACACCGCAGCACATGATTATTTCCAGTGTGGAACATTCAGCGATCGCCGAGCCTGTGCGCTGGTTAGAACAGTTAGGCTGGCAGGTTACACGCTTACCTGTCGATGCTCAAGGACGGGTGAATTCTCTGGATCTGAGGGCAGCACTGCAAGAAAATACGGTGCTGGTGTCAATCATTTATGGTCAGAGTGAAGTTGGCACCCTACAGCCCATTCAAGCGTTGGGGACGATCGCTCGTGCTCATGGTGCTGTGTTTCATACTGATGCTGTTCAGGTCGCCGGACGCTTGCCACTGGATATGCAGCAGTTACCCGTTGATTTACTGTCATTGTCCAGCCATAAGCTGTATGGTCCTCAAGGCGCAGGTGCGCTGTATGTACGTCCTGGTGTAACGCTGCTGCCGCTAGTCAGCGGTGGTGGTCAAGAAGCAAAGCTACGATCGGGCACTCAGGCTGTACCCGCGATCGCAGGCTTTGGCGTTGCGGCTGAGTTGGCGATGCAGGAAATGGCGATCGAAACACCACGATTAATGCACTTGCGCGATTACCTCTTTGAGCAATTAGCTGATGTACCGGGATTGTTACCCACAGGCGTAAGCGGAGCAGCGCTCAAAACAGCCTCTGCAAGCCGCCTGCCTCATCATGCCAGTTTCTACCTGCCATCTGCCGACGGCGAAACGCTCAACGGTAAAACGCTGGTGCGTCAGATGAATCTTGCTGGCATTGGCATTAGTGCTGGCTCTGCCTGTCACAGTGGCAAATTGTCTCCTAGCCCAATTCTGCAAGCGATGGGCTACAGCGATCGTGCGGCGAAAGCGGGTATCCGTCTGACCTTGGGCAGACAAACGATCGCAGCAGACATCGACTGGACCGTCATGGTGCTTAAGCAAGTCCTTGCCCGACTGGCCCCAGAGCCGTCTTTGTTAAGAATCTAATACGTAACAGTCTCAAGCGATTGCTATTCTGCTGACGGGTAAAATTGCTGAGAATTCCGTCGCTGCTGGTGGGAATTCTAGTAGAAATGTTTCTACCTGGCACTTAGGCTCTCATGAGCACGTTTCCTGATTTTACAGACTATGGCTACCAGATCGAGCGTGAGCTAGGGAACAACCGTTCCAATGGTCGAGTGACGTACTTGGCGATCGACCAGAGTACTCAAACCTCTGTTGTCATTAAGCAATTTCAGTTTGCTCAGGCAGAGTCTACCTGGTCAGACTATCAGCAGTATGAGCAAGAAATTAAGCTGCTGCAACGCCTCAAGCATCCCAGTATTCCACATTTCCTCAGCTCGTTTGAAATGCCAACAGGCTTCTGCTTGGTGCAGGAATATAAACAGGCACCCTCATTAGCGCAACGCCGTATATGGACACTGTTTGAAGTTCGACAAATTGCTGAAGCATTGCTGAACGTGCTGATCTACTTGCAGCAGCAACAGCCAGCCATTATCCATCGCGATATCAAGCCAGAAAATATTTTGGTTGATCGCCAGGACACCTTCAAAGTCTACCTGGTGGATTTTGGTTTTGCCCGCCTGGGTAGTGGAGATATTGCGGCTAGTAGTGCGGTCAAAGGCACGCTGGGCTTTATGCCGCCAGAGCAACTGTTTAACCGTGAGCTAACCATTGCCTCAGATTTGTACAGTCTGGGTGTAACGCTCCTCTGTCTTTTGACGGGAACCCGATCGCCAGATGTCGGGCAACTCATCAACGAGAACTACAGTATCGCGTTTGACAAGTTGCCCAAGCAAGGAAGATCGCTTCAGCCCTGGTTGGCGGCGATGACCGCACCCAAAGTCGTAAATCGCTATCCAGACGCACGATCGGCACTGCAAGCCTTGCGTCAAGTTGATCTCGCGGCGACATCTGGCTTTTGGACGGCTCTGCCCGTTGTGTCGTTGAGCCTACCAACCGTAAAACCATCGTCTGTCGCTATTATCCTCACCACGGCGATCGCGCTTTCCCTAACAACATGGCAATTTCTCAAGCACAATCAGGTTCCCTCCGTCTCTCAAGCTAGTTACTATAAGCTAGTAAATCAAGCCAACCTGTTTGTGGAAGAAGGGCAATATAACAGTTCCTTATTTGAAAGTGCTTTACCGCTTTATGAAAGCGCAATTCGCATGAATCCCAAGCAGCCCGAAGCCTGGTATCGAAAAGGGTTAGTGCTAACGTACTTACGCCGTCATCAAGAAGCACTCGCTTGCTTTGAAGCTGCTTTGCAACCCGCTATGGAAATGGAAACCTTTCCCGCCGAACGAATTTGGCGGCAGAAAGGGTTAACACTTGCCAGACTGCAACAAACCGCCGCAGCAATGGCTGCCTACGATCGCGCCCTGCAAATTAACCCCAATTTGTCAGAAGCCAGCCTTGAACGAGCGATACTCATGCGAGGCGATACAATGTTTAGCCCTTAACTTCATCGCTCATTGCTCAACAGCATTAGTCTATTTCATCAACTGGCGGACAAAAAGCTGCGGTTTCGCTGGTAGCCGAAACAACCGTCAACAAAACCGCAGTGATCATTAAAGCGCTTCAACAGACTAATGCTTCAGCGTCAATGATTCAGTTAGAGCCGCTTTAAGCACCGGTGCTTTGTCAAGCTGCTCCCACGGCAAATCCAGATCAGTGCGTCCCATGTGACCGTATGCTGCCACATCTTGATAAAAGCGCCCGTTGCGATCGCCTGGTAAATGGCTTAAGTTAAAGGTCTGAATGATGCCAGCTGGTCGGAGTTCAAAGTGCTCTTTGACCAATTCGAGCAGGCGATCGTCGCTGATCTTACCGGTATCAAAGGTGTCGATCATAATGCTGACCGGACGTGCTACACCGATCGCATAACTGAGCTGCACTTCGCATCGATCTGCCAGACCCGCTGCCACAATGTTCTTCGCAACATAGCGACATGCATAGGCAGCACTGCGATCGACTTTAGTAGGGTCTTTGCCTGAAAAAGCACCGCCACCATGCCGGGAGTAGCCACCGTAGGTATCCACGATAATCTTACGTCCCGTTAGTCCAGAATCTCCTTGAGGACCACCAATCACAAATTTGCCTGTTGGATTGACCAAAAAGCGAGTATCGCGATCGGGTTTCACATCAATGTCCATGAAGACAGGTAGCACTACCAATGTCCATAGATCTTCCTTAATCTTTGCTTGGACTGCCGCTTCGTCTGTAATCTCCCCAATGGTCGCCGTATGCTGGGTTGAGACGAGAATGGTATCAATGCCGATCGGTCGGTTGTCTTCATACAAAACCGTTACCTGAGTCTTGCCATCAGGGCGCAGGTAGGGTAGCTGACCCGTCTTGCGAACGGTTGCAAGACGCCGCGAAACCCGGTGCGCTAACGAGATGGGTAGCGGCATCAACTCTGGCGTTTCGTTACAGGCAAACCCAAACATAATGCCCTGATCACCAGCACCAATCAGATCAAGCTCTTCGTCGCTTGCCTGTTCGCGAGTTTCCTGGGCAGTATCCACACCCTGAGCAATATCAGGCGACTGAGCATCCAGAGCTACCAGCACGGCACAGCTATTTGCTGAGAAACCACAATCGGCACCGGAGTAGCCAATTTCAGCGATTTTTTGCCGAGCTAGATCAATATAGTTCACCTTAGCTTTAGAGCTAATTTCGCCTGTGATCAGAACAAGACCTGTATTGACCACCACCTCAGCAGCCACCCGACTTGCAGGATCTTGAGCCAGCAGGGCGTCTAAAATTGTGTCTGAGATTTGGTCACAGATTTTATCTGGATGACCTTCGGTCACTGATTCAGAAGTAAAGAGATAGCGGCGGGACAAGCGTCAATCCTCTCTGGCAAACGACTAAAAACAATCAATTAAGCATAATTGCTACAAGTCAGCAGATTATAGCATTGGAGCTTGACCGGAATGATCGCCTTCTTCGATCGGAATCCCGTAAAATTCATGCTTGTACTACCCTTAATGACTAAAGCTGTAGAAGGTATGATGGGTCAGCTCAATCACAACGACTGTCCTTTACCCGCCAGTACAAGACTTGCAGGCTTTCCATGTCCACCTAACTGACAACGAGCATTAGCGTTAAGGAAGCTAACTTGATTGAATCGATTTAGAAAAGAATATAGAAGTTCTATCTAGAGAAGGCAAGTAGCTGGAGAAGACAAGTAGGCAACATTCCCTACAAGTTTTCATCATGCAGCTTGCTTCAGCGAGGCTACTCAAGAATCTGGATATCTGAAAACTGCGCGATCAAAGCATCTGCCTGCTGCAATGATGTCGATCGTGTCCAACCCCATGTCACACCAACGCAACCTGCCGCCTTTGCCGTCTTTGCCATTTGCATATCAGCAGTAGCATCACCAATCACCAGCACTGTTTCCGGTGCAACCCCTAGTAAGGTACAAGCTTGATAAAAAACGGTTGGATCAGGCTTGCCAGGGGTACTGTCAATCCCCAAGCTAACTTGCACCCAAGCCCCCAGTTCATAACGCTCCACAAAATCTTTGACATTTGCAGTCGTATCGGCTGACACAATGCCGACCCGTAGCCCAGCAGTTGTCAAGGCTTGCAAAACCTCGCGTGCGCCTTCAAACAAGGGCGTATTGTCTGCCTTGCGCTGAAAGACTCGCTCGGCTTCTGTAAACGCCGAGCGCACTAATGTAAGTGACTCAACCCAATCGCGCCCTGTCTCTGCTACATACGCCGCTGCCGCAATTTCGTTTTCCTGGCGCGTTCCTACTGCTAGCAATCCTGCTGGATTCAATTGATCTCCGTTCAGCCCAAAAGCCATTAGCAGCGGCTCTTGTACGCCAGGAATTTGAGCATCAATCAAGCGCGATCGCTTTTGTCCCAAACTTCGCAAGAATGTTTGTGAATCTGCCAGGGTACCGTCCTTATCAAACAGCACCGCTTGAATTGACGAAAATTGAACATGACCGCACTGAATAGTAGCCAAGGCAGAGACTCCAAATCAAAAAATTCGCGCTGGTTTGCAGAGCTTTAGCAAGTAAGTCTAGGACTAGGAACATAAGCTGAGGCAACCTACCCTTTGCTCCCATAAGCTTTTATGTGTTGCCTGGTACTCTAAAGGCAGCAGCTAGTGTTCTACTAACGATCGCTACTCCAAAAAAAAGAGGGGATACCCCCCTCTTTGGGCGACAGATGCTTATATCTGTCTGCCCTTGTCTCGGTTGAAGCCTTACAAAGCCAGCGGTTACTCCGCAGCAGAAGGAAGTTCTTCTAGCTCGACCTCTGGAATCGTTACAGCGATCGACTGCTGTTGTTGAGCAGCAAGTACCTGTTCACGGTACTTAGCCGCCATTTCCTCTGCCTTGTCGTAGACAACCTGTGGGTTCTTCACCATGTCACCGGGCTCTGGTTCCAATTGCTTGGTAGAGAGCGAAATTCGACCCCGCTCTGCATCCAGATCAATGATCATTACCTTCACCTCATCATTAACGTTAAACACGCTATGAGGGGTATCAATATGATCATGAGAAATCTCGGAGATGTGCAGTAGACCGCTGACACCTCCAATATCTATAAAAGCACCGTATGGCTTGATGCCACGAACGGTACCAATCACAACCTCGCCAACCTCCAAGCGGTTCATCTTACGCTCAACTAACGCCCGACGATGGCTCAGTACCAGACGATTCCGTTCTTCATCAACTTCAAGAAACTTCAGTGGCAGTTCTTCACCCACCAAATCTTCCTTCGGCTTCCGAGTGCTAATGTGAGAGCCAGGAATAAAGCCGCGCAGACCCTCGATCCGCACTAACGCACCACCGCGATTGGTAGCGAAAACGCTAGAGCGTACAGTCGCGTCTTCGGCTTGAAGCTGCCGTACTCTTTCCCACGCACGCATATACTCAATGCGTCGAATTGAGAGAGTGAGCTGTCCGTCTTCGTTTTCGTCAGCAAGAATGAAAAACTCGCGAGTTTCATTAGACTGCAACACCTCTTCAGGACCGTCAATCCGATTAATTGACATTTCCTGGATGGGGATATATGCAGCCGTTTTCGCGCCAATGTCAATCAGTGCGCCTCTTGGCTCAAGACTAAACACTGTTCCAGCGACCACATCACCTGGACTGAAGTGGTAGTCATACTTATCAAGTAAGGCAGCGAAATCCTCGTGGGTAAAGCCAACATCTATTTCTGTCGTTTCCTGATTGACCATGCGAATCGTTTCCTGGTAGTTATCTCCGTAAAATTTTGCCTCCTGTCGATGTATACGCACATTGCAGTTGTGCTGACTACACCTACATTTCTCTCAACTGTCGATGAGAGAGCTAAATTTGGATAAATTAGTGGCTCAGAAGAACCATGATAACCGATGTCAGGTAACTCAACACACCCTTTTACGATCGGCTTAAGATGTTTCATCACAAATTTAGCAAGGAGGCAACGCATGAAAAGCGCTTGCTCTTCGCCTAGCATAGCGAATGCTTGAACTGATGGTAGGGGCGATTGTGCGGTACGAGCAGTGCCAGTATTTTAGTAGTGCTCTGCCTAGTGACGAGCAGTCGGGGGCTGTGATGAAGCAAGCACTGATGTATCAGCGGCATTCTCAAGCGGGTTAAGCGGTAAATCATCTGTCGCTTGTGCCGAGTCTGAATTGCTGCGAAGGTGGTTAAGCGTATCCACAAAGTCGCGAATGCCCTGAAACTTGCGATAGACCGATGCAAAGCGAATATAAGCAACTTCACTCAGACTTGGCAAACTTTGGAGCACCAATTCGCCAATTTCGGAGCTGTTAACTTCACGGACAGCACGCTGCTGTAATTCGGCTTCAATCTCATCCACCAAATTTTCAAGCTGCACCGAGGAAATACCTGTTTTTTCACAAGCACGCACAATGCCACGCAAAAGCTTGAAGCGATCGAAAGATTCGCGATCGCCATCTCGCTTAATTACAGTAATGGGCACAAACTCAATGCGTTCATAGGTTGTAAAGCGACGCTCACACCGCAGGCATTCCCGTCGTCGTCGCACACTTTGACCCGCTTCTGCTGAACGCGACTCAAGAACACGATTTTCAGTGTATTGGCAAAAGGGACACCGCATGACTAGGGAAAACTCCGGGCGGAAGGAACAAAGCTGAGGAAGGCGTATGCGATACCGTTATAAACGCCAATGGTTGAAATGACACAAATCAAGCGAACTAAAATTTTCCTGTTATCATCCGCTGATTGCTGTTGCCAATTATTAAGGACAGGAGTGCTGAAGCAGTAGAGATGATATCGCTCTAACCATAAGCCTCTCTTTTGCCCTTAACTTATAGGACGACTGCGGTAAAACTTAAACACTACGCTGTTCAGTAGCTGGGCGTAGTTATTTATAAGTGGCATTTCGACTTCGCTTAATGCTCTCAGTCCTATGTGTCAGCGGGTTAAGCGCAGCCGAAACCCGGTCTCTCAGTGGTGCTTAATTTAGCCCTCCTACCTACATTAGCCCGATCATACAATTTTCATTAATTATGCCTGATTTGACTCGTTAGTTTGTGAAGCAGTCAGTAGTAAGGGCAGGATTTAAAGCTGCAAGCTAACTGTGACAGCCTGTTTCCATTCGCGCCCCTCCCTACCTCTACCCCTCTACCCCTTCCACAGGCACTATGACTCACCCCTTTGAAACTTGCTGTAAAACCGGGTCGCAGCCACCTCAACCGGAAGCAAAATTGCGATCGAGGCGTGTGAAAATCCCTCTAGAGAAACTAGGATGTGTAGAAGGGCATCTAACGTTGGATGGTGCAAGCTTGCTATGACGTTGTTATAAGAGGGTTGATGAGGGGCAATCTGGAGCAAACTTACAGAACTAAGCATAGGAAGTGCTAAAAGATCGACTGAACAACGTCGGCTTTTGGTGCGCGTTTGTTCTCTAGGGTGGCGTCCAAATATGCAGGGGCTTTGAGGTTGCTGCTGCCTTGTTTAAAGTTTGAGAGCTGCGATCGACGTGGCTTAGGATACTGCCTCTAGTAAGCGATCGTCCGGCAGAGCAAAAAACTGAGCGATCGCGGGTGAGATCCCTTTGCTTAAAACGCTTGGAGCCATTGTGATGAAGGTTGGCAAATTAGGGCGTTAGAGAAGGTGTCACCAAGGGCAACCTTAGTGAGGACTCGTTAATGGATTGTGCTGAATTGGAGTTCGAGTATCACACCGCTGATCAATTGCTTTCACATTGCCGCTGGACTCAGAACACGCTTCCGAGTGCTCAAGATCTCAATTTGTGCCGCTTTCTGCGTCTTCTTTCAACGTTGAAACTCTTACTAACTAAGATCGGTACTTCAGTTCTGGCTCCTAAAAACCAACGTGTGCGTAGCCGTAGTGGCGTGCAGCCCGCTGAACGTTGTGGAGCGATGCAGGCAACAAAGAAACAACAGTCGGTGCTACAGGACGATCGGTTTACGCAGGGGTGCCCAACGCTAACGTTGAAACAAGGCTGCATATGTCAATACTGGTTCATCCGGCTACCCTCCCGGTTGGAGGGCACGGCATGAAAACGCCCCCACCCAAAAAGCCAACCTTACTGGTCGTCGACGACGAACCAGATAACTTGGATTTGCTGTACCGCACATTTCATCGTGAGTTCAAGGTTTTAAGAGCTGAGAACGGACCAACTGCCCTTGAGCTTCTGGCAAAGGAGGGCGATGTTGCCGTAATTATTTCTGATCAACGAATGCCGTTGATGAGCGGGACAGAGTTTTTGAGCTTAACCGCAACTCAGTATCCCGACATTATGCGGATTATTCTAACGGGGTATACCGATGTTGAAGATCTGGTCGATGCAATCAACTCGGGCAAGGTGTTCAAATATGTCACAAAGCCGTGGGATGACGAGGAACTGAAGGGCGTGGTACGTCAGGCGGCAGATACCCACAACGTACTAAAGACACGAACGCGAGAATTGCGGCGATCGCTGCGTCAAGAATCATTACTCAACGCCGTTACCAGTACGATTCGGAGTGATCTTAGCTATCGCCAAATTTTGCATACGATCGGTGAAACGGTTGGTCACATCCTGGAAGTAAGCAGTTGCGTTGTGCGTCCATTTCAGGATGGGTATATGGATGACGACTGGTTTGTGTATGTGAGTGCACAAGCCGCTGTCGCTGATGCGGATGGGCTAGCGAAACAGAAAGCAGCACTAGCGCAGACAGTTTGGGAAACCCACACTGTTGAAGTGATTCAGGCTGTTGAGACGGACGATCGCCTCAATAACGAGCATCCAGACATCCAGGCGCGTCGGCAGGTTTACACAGAGGCAGGGATACGGTCTAGCTTGCTGGTGCCGCTAGTTTGCCAGCAAGAATTGATGGCAGTGTTGGCGCTGCATCAGTGTGGTGAACCACGTACCTGGCAGGACGACGAAGTACAACTGCTGACGATGGTGGCAGACCAGGCAGCACTGGCGCTCTTTCAGGCGCGTACCTACGAGCAGGTGCGGGCGCTGGCAAAACGAGAAGCGCTAATTAACACAATTACAACTGCCATTCGGTCTAGCCTTGATCCCCAAGAAATTTTTGCGGCAATTACCCAGCAGCTTGGGCAGGCACTCCATGCCGATGGATGCGCGCTGTCACTATGGACGCGGGAAGATGAGTTTGTCCAGCTCGTAGGGCTGCATGATGCGGCTCAGGCTGGTTGGTCAGCGTCGTCGGTAGCAGACGCGCCTGCTGCAATCGGTGCTAGTAGCAAAACCCACTCGGTTTTTCCTTCGTCGGCAGAAGACGCAACACCACGTCCGTTGCCACAATCTACAGTGCCGATCGAGGGCAATCCCGTCCTCCGGCAACTCTTGCTTACCCAACAACCTGTGGTACTAAGCGATCTAGAACAAAGTACAGGCATGACGGTGACCGAACAGCCGTTTCGCAACCCAGCACGGGCGTTGCTGGTGGTACCGCTCATTCTAGATGGTCAAATTATTGGCAGCATTTCACTGCGGCAAAATCGCCAGCCCCGTCGCTGGTTGTCTTCAGAAATTGAATTGGCGCAGGCAGTCGCAGTGCAGGCAGCGATCGCGGTACACCAATCTCGCCTCTATCAAAAAACGCGTCAACAGGCAGAACAGCTACTGGAACTAGACCAGCAAAAAACAGAGTTCTTCCAAAATATTTCGCACGAATTTCGCACGCCCCTGACGCTAATGATTGGTCCGCTAGAGTCGGTGATCGCCCAGCAGCAAGGCTTATCTCACGACCAGGCAACGGTTGCACTGCGAAACTCACGCCGCCTACTGCGATTGGTCAACCAACTGCTAGACCTACAACGGTTAGATGCAGGGCGAATGCAGCCCAGTTTCCGCCCCTGCGATATGGCAGATTTTGTCAGTCAAACGGTTGATTCCTTCCGCCCCTACTGCGACAAAAAGGGCATAACCCTTGCAACCAACCTCACCCCTTGCCCCCAGGTTTACTTAGACCTGGAAAAGTTTGACAAGGTGCTGTACAACTTGTTGTCCAACGCGATGAAATTTACTCCAGAGGGCGGCAAGATTACGGTTATGCTTCAGCCTGCCGGGGATCACTGCCTGCTCAAAGTAACCGATACAGGCATTGGCATTCGTACCGACCAAATTCCGCATTTGTTTGAGCGGTTTCGACAGGCAGAAGGTTCAGCAAACCGTAGCTATGAGGGCAGCGGTTTAGGACTGGCGCTGGTGAAAGAACTGGTCGATTTACATGGTGGGCAAATTTCGGTCGAGTCTGTTTATGGTGAAGGCACAACGTTTACTGTTTGGCTTCAAACAGGCATGTCGCACTTGCCGCCGCAACAGTTGATTGAGGTGCAGGCCGAAGCTCAGCCAAATCGTGCCTCGGTGGAGCTAGCAGACGTTGAGATGGAGCTACAGGAGGATAGCGTTGAGGATGTATCCACTCTACCGACCACGCTTCCTATAGCGTCTGATGCCTCACGCATTTTGATCGTGGATGACAACCCTGACTTGCGAACGTATGTTTCAACCATTTTGCGTGAAAAAGGCTATCGGGTGTGGACGGCTCGTAACGGCGCTGAGGGCTTTCAGACCGCGCAAACTCATCGTCCGCAACTGATTGTTAGCGACCTAATGATGCCGCTGGTATCAGGTCTTGATATGATTCGGATGATTCGGGAGGAGGATGAGCTGAAAGGCATTCCCATCATTCTTTTGACTGCTAAAGCAGATGAGGATACCCGGATTGAAGGTGTGGAGCGTGGAGCCGATGCGTACTTGTCAAAACCGTTCAGCGATCGCGAACTCCTGGCAGAAGTCCGTAACCTTTTGGCGCTAAAAGCTAATGAGCAGCGTGTAGCGGAACTCAATACTTACCTTACAGAATCTGTCTTAAAACGATTCTTGCCGCCATCCCTGGTACAACGCGCTGCCCGGGGCGAATTGTCGCTCGATCTGAGACCGGAGCCACGCCTAGTAACCGTGTTGTTTAGCGACATTATTGGCTTTACGCAACTGTCTAATACACTGCGATCGCGCCGCGTTGCCGAGCTTTTGAACGAGTACCTGGCAGAAATGACCCGTGCTGTTTTTGACAATGGCGGTACAGTGGATAAATTTATGGGCGATGCGATTCTGGCATTGTTTGGCTCTCCTGAGGAGATGACACCCAACGAACAGGTACGTCGCGCGATCGCCGCCGCCCGTCAGATGCAGCGATCGCTACATCTGCTGAATGAACGTTGGCTGGCACAAGGTATTAGTCAAGTGCAGTTTCGCTGTGGCATCCATCAGGGTACGGCTGTTGTGGGGATGTTTGGTGGGGCGGAGCGATCGGACTACACTGCGATCGGTCCTAGCGTTAACATTGCTTCCCGCATTCAAGAAGCCGCCGAACCTGACTGCATTCTGGTCTCTGCCGCTGTCGCTGACTATTTGGAGCAGGACGAAATCACTAAGTTCAGCCCACTACGACTAAAAGGTGTGGATGAAACCGTTCTTACCTTTGCCGTTACATCAGAACCAAGTTTGCATAGTCGCCTGCGGAATGGGGAGTAGTCGGGAGCCGGGGGCAGCAAGGGTTAGGTCAGGAAGGGAAGACGCTCAAAACCTGGAACTCAAAACCTAAGACTTTAGCCTTTGACCCCAGGCAAACTTTGCTTCTGTAGTCGCGTAAAGTCCCTTCTGCAAGCCGTTACACAAACAGCATCTAAGAAATGCGAAGCGTCTCCAACGGAGTCGTTTGATTGATCGCTGCTTAACCAGGAAGTGTAGCCTCAAAATTCCCCTCCCTCGCTTCCTCTGCTCCGCCTTTGCCCCCCTGCTCCTCTCTCCTTCCCTACCTACCGCTGCCCAGTTTTGGCTTTCTGCAACTGCTGTTCTGCTTTGGTTGCCCACGGATTGTTACCTTGTTTGGCGTAGAGATCTTTGGCATAGGTCAGCACTTTTTGCGCGTCGGTGAACTTGCTCTGGCGCATGAAGACAAGTCCAGCCGCATAGTAGGCGTTAGCGTAGTTAGAGTTGGCTTCTGCCGATCGCCGGAAAGCATTTAGCGCTCCGTCTAGATCACCTTGGGCAAAGAGCAGTGAGCCAAGATTATAGTGAGCTTCGGCATAGTTTGGCTCAATTTTGATGGCTTGCTCAAAGGCAGCGCGGGCTTCTTTTGTTTTGCGCTGCTGTGTGTAAACCATACCCAAATGGTAGGCAGGTTCAGGAGCCGTGGGGCTGAGTTCGATCGCCTTGCGGTAGGCGTTAATTGCTGGGTCTAAGTTGCCCTGCCGCTCTAGCACCAGTCCTAAATTGTAGTGAGCCAGACCCAGTTTAGGGTTGAGTTCGACAGAGCGTTGCAAGTAATCTTTTGCCTGGGGCAGGTTGTTGCCTTCTAGGAGGGCGGCTCCCAGGTTGGCGTAGGCAAGTGCAAAGGTAGGATCTGCTTGCGTGGCTTGATAAAAGGCTGTAGCGGCGGGTTGAAGCTGCCCTTGTTGACGCAATGCGAGACCCAGGTTGTAGTGAGCTGCCGACAGTTGGGGGTTAAGCTGAGTCGCACGACGAAAAGCGGCGATCGCGTCATTCAGCTTTCCCTGTTGAATGTACTGGATGCCTTCATTAACAGCACTTTCGGCAGTTTGGGTGACCTGAGCAACCTGAACGTTTGGCAGTGTTATACCTGGCTGTGGTAGTGCCAGCATACTACCCAAGATTACTAACCCAATCAATTCACTGAGGTGCCGTTGCCGCTGTGCTTGCATAGATTCATGCCTAATGTCTGATAGTCAAATGCCTGTTAGCCGAATGCCTGTTAGCCGAGTATTGATTTAACTGATCCTCCGGTAGCTGCTATCGCCATTCACCAGGCAAATATCACTAGGCAAACAGATGTGGAGCCAGCGAATGGTGACGCTATTTTACAGGAAGGAGCGTAAACCTAACTCTCAAGCCTGCTGAACTTTCATGCGGTCAGGCGATCGTGTTTGGAGTATACCGCTACATCTAGTGAAGGCATTACCTATAATCTGGTTACGAACGACAACAACATCCTTACAACATTGCCTTGCATCACTACTAAAACTAGATATCTAAGCCAGTGACGGTGAGCGCTGGCGAGTGTTCCACAGTGAACTGATAGGAAAGTTCCTGCTTCGCGTTTGGCTCTAATTGTAATGACCATTCTAAAAGCCCCATTTCGCCAAGCTGGGTTTGCGGGCTTGTGCGATGCAAACGAACTTTAATTTGTTCGTTGCGGCTGACTGGAAGTTGCTCAGAGAGTTTCAGCATTGCTTCCTGTTCACGTAAGTTCGTCACTACTAGACGATAGGCGTAGGTGAGTCGTCGCTGTCCGCCAATCAGTTGCTTCTCGACTTTGCGTTCAATCAAATCGCGGGTGATTTTCAGCCCTTCGTCAATGCCTAAGTTAAGCTTGAATTCCTGACCAGGGGCAACGTTCTCTAAGGGTGTAGTGCCAACAAAACGGTTGTCACGAAAGATATTTGCTTGACCGGCTAGCAGCGTTACGCCATCAGCAGGATTGGTGACGATCGCCTGTAAGTAGGCAAAGCTCACCAGCTTGGGCACAGCAATGTGTTCCAAATGAGACGGGTAATCATCATTGAAGATCGTAATTTTGTGCGATGCGCCATCGCCAGGGATGTTGTTGTTGCCATCGATCGCAAAGGTGACACCACCACCTTCGTTTGTGATTTGTGCCGATGGGGCTTCTGCGATGATCGCTTGCTGGGTTACCTCAAAAGCGTAGCTGCTTGCCATTGCTACCATCTCGTTCTCCTCATCCTTACCTCCGGGAGCGGCTGAAGCAACAGCACGGTTGCGAAACATCATAGGAGCGGAAGCGGGCGGTGGTAGGGGCTGATATACGTCCACGTACCAGGGTGTCAGGTTAGGAGGAAGGGTTCCCAGTCCCGGCTTGGCGGTTGAAAGGGTAAGGGCAACGGTACTCCAGTCTTCGCCAGTGGTCTGGTTCACTTCTGCAAGGTAAGTGAGATGAACCCGGCTATCTGTGCTGTCAACGCGCAAGTCGTAGAGGGGCTTCCAACTGGCACGATCGCACACATAGGAAACCTCCAACTCAAACTCTCCGGCTCCTGCGGGCGCAATGCCAACGGTCAAACTGTAGCTTTCTTTCGGGCGCGGCGTTTGAATCTGCTGCAACTGCTGGTAGAGCGCTTGTATTTGTTTTGTCAGTTGGGTCTGTTCTCGCTTGTGTTGGGCGATCGCGGCTGACAAATCACCATAGCGTTGTCCCACAAAGTTCAGTAGATTGCGAGTTTCGGCAAGACTGACCTGCTGTTGAGCCAGACTACGCGAAAAGCGATCGACTGCTTTTTCACTTAATCCCTCAATAAACTTGCGTTGGATTGCATCGGCAGCAATCCTGTCCTCAATCGTTTGCTTCTCATCAGTCAGTGCCTCAATCTGTGCCGTTAGTTGAGCGATGCGATCGACGACTGGTTCCGTTGCATAAATCCGCTCTGTCTGTACATCCCGTAGCTGCACGGCGACGTGACCAACCCCGCTTGCTCGTACCGATTCAGGTTTGAGCGTCAGCGGTAAATGGGTCAGCGTTAAGGCTTGCTCTTGCCCAGTCAGTGTTACCTTGCCCCGCCGTGTAATGAGCGCCTGATCGGTGTACACAGTCACGGCAACAATGTGGGTTTCTAAGGAAATAACGGTTGAAGGCGTTGCCGAAGTATCCACTGCCAGTTTTCTCAAAGTGCGACGCGATTGACCATGCCAACGCTAGCACATGGTATCAGGCAGCTTTGACCGCTCGATCGTTAGGCAGTACGTAACGCAGGCGATCGCCGTTAAGTACCTTTGGTTAAACGGCTTAAAGCACTTTCAAGGCTGGGCTAAGACTTGCCGTGATCGCTGCACCAGGCACTTTTGAAGCTGGTTTTGCGTCTGCTTCGTAACACGATGACCTTTACCAAAGATTTACACAACGGTAGCTCTATGCAAACCTATAAGGGGCAACACGCATCAATGGTTTAGTTTCAGCACGATCGCTGGCTAAGTGATTGCTAGATAGTAGTCATAGGCGATCGTTGCTTAATCCATTTGTGATGCACCGCAAGGATGCATGGCAATGTTGCGACTTAATCACGGGCACGCAGTCATCGATTCAGACTCTTTATGTTAACGACGAACGATTATCAGCTTCTATCAGAAGTTACAGGGGCATTGCAGGTGCCGACTGCGGTAAAGCCACCGTTGGGTCGTGCTGAGAAAACGGCAGGCGCGATCGCCCCGGTACACTTCTCGCTGGTAGTGCCGACCTACAACGAGAGCCGTAACATTGAGCGTATTGTGGCGCTGTTGAGCCAGCGTTTGGATGCAGTGTTGCCCGATCGCTATGAAATTGTTGTGGTGGATGACAACAGCCCGGATGGCACCTGGCAGCTAGCACAAGCGTTGCTCGTTCACTACCCCTGCTTGCGCGTGATGCGTCGTCAGGAAGAACGAGGGCTTTCAACCGCAGTGATCCGTGGCTGGCAAGCGGCTAGAGGCGACGTTCTAGGAGTCATTGATGGCGATTTACAGCACCCGCCAGAGGTTTTAGAGCAGCTTTTGTCTGCGATCGAGCAAGGTGCAGATTTGGCGCTCGCTAGCCGCAACGCTGATGGCGGTGGCGTGAGTACGTGGAGCGCAGCACGGCGGTTTCTCTCACGAGGCGCGCAACTGTTGGGTTTAGTTTTGCTGCCAGGTGTGCTGAGTCGCGTGTCTGACCCTATGAGCGGTTATTTTTTAGTGCGTCGTAGTGCCATTGCAGGACGATCGCTGCATCCACTCGGCTACAAGATTTTGTTAGAAGTGCTGGGACGGGGTGCGATCGATCGCATTACAGAAGTTGGCTATGTCTTTCAGGAGCGCGAGGCTGGCGAAAGCAAGGTGACATGGAAGCAGTACCGCGACTATATCCGTCATCTCGTGCGCTTGCGGGTGTCTTTAGGACGGCTCAGTCGGTTTCGTCAAGCGCTAGATTTTCCCATCGGACGCTTTATACGGTTTGGCTTTGTCGGTCTGAGCGGGCTAGTGGTTGATATGGGGCTGCTCTATCTGCTGCATGGGACGTTAGGTTTTGGGCTGACTCGCAGCGCGATCGTGGCGGCAGAACTGGCAATCATCAATAATTTCGTCTGGAACGATCGCTGGACTTTTAGCGATCTGACGCAACAGCAGCAAAAACGACATCAAGTCATCAAACGCTTCATCAAATTCAACCTGATTTGCTTGATGGGTCTGATTCTCAAAGTTTTGCTCTTAAATGTGCTGTTTAATGGGCTGCATCTCAATCCTTACGTAGCAAACTTTTTGGCGATTGCAGCAGTTACACTCTGGAACTTCTGGATTAACTTGAAGCTAAGTTGGCGTGTTACCCAAGTTAAGTGAAGCCGTACCCCGACTCGACTGTACTCAGGCTTGGGAAGAAACTGCCAAAAAACACTGTCAAAAAGTACGATGCCTATAGAACGCTTGTTCTAAAAATGCTATGAATAGAAAGAACAGCGATCGTTTCGTTCATAGAATCGCTTAGAGGCTACACTGAACACTGATTTCGCCCTCTTAAGCGGCTTAGGCAAGCTGTGTACATCAAGCGTCTAGAACTCTCCAACTTTAAATCCTTTGGTGGCACAACGCCAATTCCGTTGCTGCCCGGTTTTACAGTGGTGTCTGGACCCAACGGTTCTGGAAAGTCGAACTTACTGGATGCGCTGCTGTTTTGCCTCGGCCTAGCAGGGTCAAAAGGGATGCGGGCAGAGCGTCTCCCCGATCTGGTTAACCATACGCAAAGTACACGCGGTCGATCGACGGTAGAAGCAAGCGTGACCGTTACATTTGATCTTTCGGATGAGCCAGAATTGCTGGAGGATGCGATCGAACGGCAGGTCAACAGCGACGGCTCCATGCGTCAAGACGGCTCGCCCAACGTTCAGAACGGTGATAAGTATTCAGAAAACGGGCATTTAGAAAATGGGCATTCAGAAAATGGTAAGGGAGCGCGTCCCCTCCGCACCGAATGGAGTGTCACTCGCAAACTGCGCGTCACGCAGCAAGGCACCTACACCTCCAACTATTACATCAACAGCGAACCCTGCACCCTGACGGAACTCCACGAAGAGTTGAACCGTTTGCGTGTCTATCCTGAAGGTTACAACGTCGTGCTGCAAGGGGACGTGACGCGTATTATCTCAATGAATGCTCGTGAACGCCGCGAGATCATTGATGAGTTGGCAGGCGTTGCCACGTTCGATCGCAAAATCAACCAGGCAAAAGAAAAGCTAGATGCCGTCAGAGATCACGAAGACCGCTACCACATTGTCGAAAAAGAGCTGATTGACCAGCGCGATCGCCTTGCCCAAGACCGCATCAAAGCCGAAAAGTACAAAAAACTGCGGCACGAACTGCAAACCAAAGAGCAGTGGGAAATTGTGATCCGCTATCAGCAGTCGTTCCAGAGTGCCCAGCGGTTACGGGAACAGCTTGCCAGCGGCGATCACGAACACGCCGACCTCAACACCCAACTGGCTGCTTTGGTGACGACTATCCAGCAAGCCACCGCTGAGTTAGACCAACTCAATGCCCGCGTCCGTGCGTTAGGTGAAGACGAACAGCTTGCGCTTCAGTCCACGTTGGCAACGCGTGAGGCAGAGCTACGCCAACTTCAGCGGCAAGAGCAAGATTTGCAGGCTGCTAGTCGAGACACGGCTGCAAAGCTGGCGCAAACGCAACGAGACCTCCAAGAACACGTGCAGGCGATCGACACCTACACCCAACAGCATGCGGCAGAGGCTCAACTCATTGCCGCTCGACAGCACGAACGGGATCAGGCGCAGCAAACCTTAGAGCAAAGCCGCGCCGCTGCCAATGCCTCAGCCGCCAGTGCCGAAGCCTGGGTGCAAGAGCAAACTGCCCTGCATCACAACATTGAGACACTGGTTGATGCCCTCGAACCCCAGCGCACCGAGCAAGCCCAGCTACAGGAGCGCACCCGCCAGCTAGAGCGGCAGATCCAGGAGCAAACTCAATCTCTAGAAACCTTACAGCAACGGCTAACCGATCGCCAAACTCAAAAAGCTGACCTTGAGCTACGGCTGCTGGCGACTCAAGAACAGATCCAGGCAATCGCCCAAAGTCTTGCCGCTGCCGAACAAGAACTCCAGATCCAGCAAGAAACCCAGACGCGATTGCTGCACGAACAGCGCGAAAAGCAACGCCGACTGGACAAGCTCGAAGCCCAAACTCAGGCGATACAGGAAGCGCAGGGTACTCATGCGACTCAAGTTATTTTGCAAATGGGGTTGACTGGCGTGTGTGGGCTGGTTGCCCAATTGGGACGAGTTGATCCCCGCTATCAACTGGCGTTAGAAACGGCAGCAGGCGCACGTTTGGGGAATTTAGTTGTGGAAGATGACGCGATCGCCGCCGCTGGCATCGAAATCCTTAAACAAAAACGGGCTGGACGTGCCACCTTTCTACCGCTGAATAAGCTCCAGTCTGGACGAACACTCTCTGGCAACGGCGTGCGATCGCTCTCTGGCTGCGTTGATTACGCCATCAATTTGGTGGAGTTTGACGATCGTTACCGCAACGTCTTCGCCTACGTCTTCGGCACCACCGTTGTCTTTGAGACCCTCAGCGCTGCTCGTCGCCACATGGGTCAGCACCGCATTGTGACGCTAGATGGGGAATTGCTGGAAGCCAGTGGTGCGATGACCGGCGGTAGCAACAGTAATCGTCAATCAATCCACTTTGGTACTGTCGAAGCTACCGAGTCCGCCGAGGTCATTGCCCTGCGCGATCGCCTGCATGAAATCGATCGCATTCTCGAACGTTGTAACCACGCCATGCAACGAGCGATCCAACTTACCAAAGAGCGCACTCAAGCATTAACAGAAGCCCGACAGCAGCACCGCGAGGCACAACTTCAGACACAACAACTGGATACCGAACGCCAGAATCTCGCTGTGGCAGTGACGCAGGTGCAAACGCAGTTGACTCAAAACACCCAAGAGTTAGCGGTCGCTCAAACGCGCCTGCACACCCTCGAAACCGAGCTTCCCGCTCAAGAGCTCCAGCTACAGACATTGCGGCAAACCTTAGCTGACCTGGAACAATCGCAAACCCACAGCGAATGGCAGCAGATTCAAACCGCCCTCCGCGCTCAGGAAGCCGAACTCACGCAGCGAGAACTGGCTGTGCGATCGCTCGAACAACGGCTGCAAAATCTGGAGAACCAGCGCCAGCGATCGCAGGAAAAAATCCAGCAAGGGCAGGAGCGCTTACAGGAATACCGTACGCAGCAAACGACGCAGATACAGGAGCAGTCAGCGGTCAGCGATCAGCAGTCAGCTTTGAAGGCGCAAATTGGTGAAACGCAGGCAGCACTGGCAGAGTTAGAAACCCGGTTGGGTCTGGAGAAACAAACTCGTGATCGCGCCGAGCGTCAATTGCGAGAGCAGCAAACCCAGCAGCAGCAGCTAACCTGGCAACAGCAGAAACTTGAGGAAACCCAACAGGCACGCCGAGCAGAATTGAGCGAACTTACCGCGCAACTGGAAGCACAACAGCCCGATCTGCCAGATCCATTGCCAGAAATTCCCGACACAGCCACCCGCGATCTGGTAGAGCTACAGCATGAGCTGCGATCGCTCCAGAAACGCCTCCAGGCAATGGAACCCGTTAATATGCTGGCGCTGGAAGAATACGATCGCACTCAGGCACGGCTTGAAGAACTGACGGATAAACTCCATACCCTGCAAGAAGAGCGCACCGAACTCCTTCTTCGCATCGAAAACTTCACCACTCTACGGCAACGTGCGTTCAAAGAAGCCTTTGATGCGGTTAACATCAACTTCCAATCTATCTTTGCCACCCTCTCAGATGGTGACGGACACTTGCAGCTAGAAGACTCACAAGACCCATTCAATGGCGGACTTAACCTTGTAGCTCATCCTAAGGGCAAGCCTGTCCAGCGTCTCGCTTCTATGTCTGGCGGCGAAAAATCGCTTACCGCACTCAGCTTTATCTTTGCCTTACAGCGCTACCGTCCCTCGCCCTTTTACGCCTTTGATGAAGTGGATATGTTTTTGGATGGGGCAAACGTAGAGCGATTAGCTAGAATGATCAAACAGCAGGCACAGGAAGCACAGTTTCTTGTTGTAAGTCTACGGCGACCGATGATTGAGTCAGCTGATCGCACGATCGGGGTCACTCAGGCGCGAGGAGCGTATACGCAGGTTTTAGGTATTAACCTACTGCCTCAAAGCGCCTCTGTCTAAGTTAGCTGCTGTATGATTTCACCGCTATATGATTTGATAGTGATCAGGATTTGCGAATCAGGATTCGACCCATAATGGCATTTGAAGAGATCCGCCAACGCTCAGACCTCCTTGGCACGCAGGTGATTACCCGTGATACGGGCAAAAAACTTGGTGTTGTCAGTCAACTCTGGGTAGATATCGACCAGCAAGAGGTGGTTGCCCTCAGCCTGCGTCCAAACATACTTTACGGCACCCCTCAGCCTATGCTCTTGAGCAGTATTCGGCAGATTGGGGATGTCATTCTGGTGGATAACGACGATGTCATTGAAGATATTGATGTCGAGTCTTACAGCAGCCTGATTAATTGTGAGGTCGTTACCGAAACAGGCGAGCTGCTAGGCAAAGTACGCGGCTTTAAGTTTGATATTGATAACGGTAAGGTTACGTCTTTGATCCTGGCATCGATCGGTTTACCGCTGATTCCCGACCAGGTTGTCAGTACCTACGAGTTGTCTGTCGATGAAGTGGTCAGCAGCGGACCTGATCGCCTGATTGTATTTGAAGGTTCAGAAGAACGCTTGATGCAGTTGTCTGTGGGCGTATTAGAGCGTCTTGGCATCGGCAACCCCCCTTGGGAGCGCGAAGAAGAAGACAGCTACGTGGCACCTGTGCGTGCAGACAATCAGCTTGGCACTGGGTTACGTACGCCGATCGCTACCCCTGTTCGCCAGAAAGAACCCGTTATCCAAGAAACTTGGGATGACGATAACTGGAGCGATTCGCAGCCTCGGCAGTTGCGGCAACAGCGCCGTGCTGAACCGCTTTACTACGATGATGAAGAGGAAGACAACTGGAGTGAGGCAACGCCTGCCCGCGATCGCTATGTCCCTCGCCCCGAACCACAGCAGCCCTATCCTGACGTTGATTACGAAGACGAAGACCTCGAAAGCGATGCGTGGGAAGACGAAGACCAAAAGCCTTTGCCCTACCAGCCTCCTCGCATCAACATCCCCGAAAAAACAAAAGCTCCAGAGTACGAAGAAGAGGGCTATTAGGGCTTCGTTAAAGCTTAGACTGCCTCAAGAAAACTGACCTCTAAGCTTGAGCGATCGTGCTTTTTAGAACTTTTAGAAACTGTGTTCCGTAGAATTACCTTTGAACTGCTAGAGCCAGTTGGGATAGACTTGCAATCTTTCTAGCCGTTAAACTGTTTGCGCTTCAAGCTACGGCTAAAGTCTGTTTTGAGCAAGCCTGGTTTTCAAGTTTGAGGGTTGTTTACTGCAATGATGCATCCGGCTACAGAGCTTCGGTTTATTAATGACTCGATTGGCTACGGTGTTTTTGCAACCAAGCTGATCCCAAAAGGAAGCATTACCTGGATTTTGGACGACCTCGATCAGATGTTTGATGAGTCTCATCTTGCGTCGCTTGATACTGTGCAGCGTGAGCACCTTATTAAGTACAGCTATCGGGATGAGCAGGGACGCTACATTTTGTGTTGGGACATTGCACGGTATGTCAACCACAGCTTCAACTCAAGCTGCATTGCTACACCGTATAAATTTGAACTGGCAGCGCGGGATATTCATCCAGGTGACGAGTTGACTGATGATTACGGCTACTTTAATTTAGACAAACCATTTTACTGCGTTCCCGAACCTGGTAGCACCCGCACTAAAGTCATGCCCGACGACATCTTGTACCATTATCCAGAATGGGACTGTAAAGCTGATGGGGCAATGCGCTGTTTCAATCATGTAGAGCAACCGCTCAAACACCTGATCGACCATAAATTTATGGCAAAGGTGGCAGCGATCGCGCAAGGAGACGCGAAAATGGACTCAATTCTTGCTTGTTACTACGATCGCACTACCACCTTTAAAGCGGCTAGCTAACCTCGTAACAAGTCTGCTCCCCTGTACGTGATTAATCTACACGTTACCATGCACGCTATCAAGCTGTTTTAAGCTCACCGCTATCACGAGTCCCAGGAGAAAACCTTATGCAGTCCAGCGCTTCGGACTCGGTGTCACCGCGCCCCAAGCGGCAAATTTCTCTCATGCGCTCTGTGGGTTCACGGCTGTTTCTCTCGGTAGTGGGTGGCTCCCTAGTTGGGTTGGTTGGCACTGCCTTCTTAACCTATTGGGAACTGGCAAGACAGTCTGAAGCCGAACTACGATCGAGCCTCCAGGTCAAAGCCGAAAACCTGGATGGAGACTTCACCACATTTGAATATTCGACAAAGCTGGTTGCTGATGCCATCAAAACTTTTTACGAAGCCGGTGAACGGCGAGAGCAAGTGTATGTTAATTTGCTCGATCGCTCGTTAACAACGTCTCCCTTAGGCACTGGCTTGGGTTTTGGGCAGCCACCTGACAATCGCCTCATTCTGCCATCGCGGAAATTTGCTTACCCCTATGCCGTACGTAATCCCAAGACTGGCAAAATTGAGGCGCAAGGAGGAGAAGCGGCTCAAACCAATTTTCAAGAGAACTACTTTACGCAGCCGATCGTAGCGGGTCAACCTATCTGGTTAGAGCCAGTACCCTATCTAGAAGACACGCTCAAACCACCCCAAATTTTGGTCAGCACTGCCTACTCCATGCCGTTTTACAGCAGTAAAGGGCAGCTTCTGGGTGTACTGAGCCAAGATCTTGAGCTGAGTTTCCTTAGCAAAAAACTGTCAGTTCAAGTCATGCGCGACGCAGGCTACTTCATTCTGGTCAGCGCGAAAGGGGGCTTAATTGCCTATCCGCCCGATCCGCAGGTGGTTTATTCTGGCGATGCCCAAAAAAGCACGAATCTTAAGCAGTTTCCTGGCATGAATAACTATGCTGGGCTGTGGCAACGCCTTCAAACTGCGCTTCAATCAGGCACAAACAGCGGCATCACACAGTGGCAAGATGCCACAGGAAAGCGCGAGTACTGGGCATACCAGCGCATTCCAAGTAACGACTGGGTGCTGATGGCGGCTGTCCCCGAAGCAGTCGTGTTGGGTCCCGTGATTCGTTTTACAGCAATCAGTGCGCTTGGCTCAATTATTGGTGTCTCGATCGTCCTGGGTATGGTCGTGGCGATGTTTGTAAAACGCCTCAACCAACGTTTGCAACCCATTATGGACGAGTGCAACCGTTTAGCAGAAACCAGCGCCAAAAGCGAAGAGTTGATGAACCGGGAAGATGAACTAGGGCGCTTGACCATTTCGTTCTATGCCCTCTTAGGGCAAGTAACAGTGAATGAACGCAGGCTGCGAAAAGAGACTGCGAAATCAGCGCAGGCGTTTCAGGCACTGCAGCAAACTCAGGCACAGTTGATTCAAACTGAAAAAATGTCAAGTCTGGGGCAACTAGTCGCAGGTGTTGCCCACGAAATCAACAATCCCATTAACTTTATTTATGGCAATTTGCCTCATGCAACAAACTACACCAGAGACTTGCTGAGGCTGATTCAAATGTACGAGCAGCGGTATGCTGACCTCGACCCAGAGATTCGTGCTTATCGAGAAGAAATTGATCTCGACTTTCTAGTTAGTGATTTGCAAAAGATGCTTGCTTCAATGAGCATTGGAGCCGATCGCATTCGTGAAATTGTACTTTCGCTGCGGAACTTTTCGCGCCTGGATGAATCCGACATGAAGCGCGTGCAGATTCATGATGGCATTGATAGCACGCTGCTCATTCTGCAAAATCGGCTGAGACCAAACCCTGCACAGCCTGCGATCGAAATTGTCAAGCAATACGGTGATCTTCCCCTAGTAGAATGCTACGCCGGACAGTTGAATCAGGTTTTCATGAATATTTTGAGCAACGCGATCGACGCGCTGGAAAAATACAACGAGGGGCGACCGGCTGCCGAGTTGATGGCAAACCCAGCGACAATCACAATTCAAACAGAGGCAATCAAGAGTGAAGGGCAAGCGGCAAGCGGTAAGGCGTTAGCCAGTCAATCCTTACCGTCTTCTGTTGTCATTCGCATTCGCGATAACGGTCCTGGCATTTCGCCTGAGCATTATGCCAAACTGTTTGACCCGTTTTTCACCACCAAGCCGATCGGCAAAGGCACCGGGCTAGGGCTATCCATCAGCTACCAAATCATTGTCGAGAAGCATCACGGCAGTTTGAAGTGCGTTTCCGCACCAGGGCAGGGAGCAGAATTTTGGCTGGAGATTCCAGTACGACAGCAAACACCAGTGAAGTAAACGCTGATAGCCAGTCGCTTATAGCTACGAACTGCCAGCCTGCTCCTCGCGCTGCCAATAAAATTGTGATGAAAGCACTACCTGAGGTTAGTCCATGAAACGCTCAACCAATAACCTCATCAATTCGATCGCGCTTTCTAGTGGTCTCGTTTTGTTTGCTATGCCTGTGTTCAGCGCTCTGCCACCTACCCAAGTTGGCAAATGCACGGATACGTTTATTCAGGACGTTGGTGCTCGGTTGAGTGATGGTTCCACTGGTGCACCGATCGAGGGCAGCGGTACGAGTGTTACTCTCACTAACGGCATTTATCTAGTCTCCTATGACGAGGTTGCACCACTCAAAAATTCTAAAGTTGGAGAAAGGGTCAAACTTTGTTTACTCTCCCTTCCACGTAATTGTCCGTCTGGTGATAATCGTGGGCGCTTCTATAGCCTCTTTAATTACCGCACGCGCCAAACAGTGAAGCTACTAGATTCTCAGCATCTTTGCGGTGAAGCCTAGACATTTATCGGTTCTCCTCACTCAGCTATCCTGGATTAGAGACTACAATGAGAGAATCATAAATATAACGTTTTGTAACGTGAATCCAATAAACTTACAGGAAATTTCACTCCAGCTAGAGAGCCTAAGCATGAAAGACCGAATGCTGGGGCTGGTCTCTCTGCGCCACGTTTCTGCTGAAGAGGCTGTACCACTGATTAAGAAAGTGCTGAACGATGAAAGCCTTCAGGTGCGATCGATGGCAGTGTTCGCATTAGGCTTGAAGCCGACGGCTGAGTGCTATCCGCTTTTAGTAGAGCTACTGACGAGCGAGGCTGATTACGGTATTCGAGCTGATGCCGCTGGAGCTTTAGGCTATTTGGAAGACCCACGGGCACTAGAGCCTTTAGTACACGCCTTTTATGAGGATACAGATTGGCTGGTGCGGTTTAGCGCAGCAGTATCACTAGGCAACCTGAAAGATCCGCGCGCGTATAATGCGCTCATTGAGGCACTCGACAGTGACGAGGTGGTGCTGCATCAGGCTGCGATCGCAGCGCTAGGTGAAATCAAGGCAATCGATGCAGTTGACCATATCTTGCGGTTTGCTCAATCGGATGACTGGTTAGTACGGCAACGTTTAGCTGAAGCGCTGGGTAATTTACCCTCTCCTAAGAGTGTTTCTGCGTTGAAATATTTAGAAAAAGATAGTCATCGACACGTGTCTGAAGCTGCCCGACTTGGGCTACAAAGGCTAGAAGCGTAGCCGAGCCAAATTAAATCTCTGATTTCTTTAAGAAGGGATCGAAAGCGCTAAGGCTCTTGAGTTAGCCAGGTGACGATCTCCTCTCTACTTGCATCCAACCCTTTATAAAGCAGTGAGTTTGGTGGCATAGATTGCAACGCAGAAACGAGACTAGCGTTTAGTCTGGGATCTTGCTTGATGACGTGGCAATCTCTAAAGTAGGTGCGAATGGTAAACAAGGCGGCGTCACAGTCTGGGAAGCCCCAAACAACCTGGCGCTCAATTCTGAGATAGAGTTGCGGTTGCTGTGGCTTAAAAGCTCTGCCTTGCCAGGTATCGATCGCCACCCCAGCCGGTGGGACAGGATGATGGTTTAAGCGGGTGTCAGTGCTGAGTCCCCAGGCAAAGCGAACCGAGGGCTTGCGGGTAATCATCGTTTGCACGATCGCCTTTCCCCTCTGATTCATTGCCGTCATACCTGCAACAGGCGCATGAACGGTCGCAAAGTCTCTGCCGATTTTTGCCTCGGCTGACCAGTGATTGGGATAGCAGAGATGAATGGCGCTCATCCAGTGGTCGTCGTTTGATCGACTGACAACGGTTATATCGTCCTGCAACTGAGACGCGAGTGCGTCTAACGTAGAAACATAGGGTGGCTCAGCCGATTCTACTGCTTGCACCTGCTGTAGTTGGTACGCGTCATTCAGGTAAAGTGTCTCTCTGGTAAGCTGGCTGTAAATGCTCAACGTGCTGTCGGTCTGGGCTGTCAGTTGAAAGTGCTGAGGATGTTCCTACACAAGGCGATGGACAATAAAGCGGGCGATCGCGCTTGCTACTGCATCGGTATAGTTGTGAGTCTGGTAATACTTGCTTAACTGCTCTGCCCGCGCCTGACGCTTCATCTGTCGATGATGAGCAAAGCTGCTATCAAACTGAAACACTTGTCGATCGGCTGCCTCATTGCCAAAATCAGTGCCGAACGTCACCAGCCCTGGTTTTACCTCGTAGCGTCCATGTGCCAGAGGAAAGTAGTACGCTGAATCGTTACAGACCTCAGCGGGTGGCGCTCCTTGCAGTAGTCGATCAGTAGAAAAAGCCATATCAGCCATCATGTTTTATGGATCTTTTCCAGCAGCATCGCTTAGACATCACTGAAGCTGAAGCACCGCTGGCAGCACGGTTGCGCCCCCGCACACTGGATGAGTTTGTGGGGCAGGATGCGATCGTCGGTCCTGGACGACTGCTGCGACGAGCGATTCAAGCAGACCAGCTTTCCTCACTTATTTTCTACGGACCACCAGGCACGGGAAAAACCACGCTGGCGCGGATTATTGCTAACACTACACAGGCACATTTTATTGCGATTAATGCGGTGTTGTCAGGGGTGAAGGAGATTCGAGAGGCGATCGCCGCTGCCCAGGACAAACGCGGGATGTATGGTCAGCGAACCATTTTGTTCGTAGATGAAGTGCATCGGTTCAACAAAGCACAGCAAGATGCGCTCTTACCCTGGGTGGAAAATGGCACGGTGATTCTGATTGGAGCGACAACCGAGAATCCGTATTTTGAGGTGAATAAGGCACTGGTAAGTCGATCGCGCCTCTTTCAGCTCAAGC
Source organism: Phormidium sp. FACHB-592 (assembly GCF_014695795.1). Lineage (NCBI taxonomy): Bacteria > Bacillati > Cyanobacteriota > Cyanophyceae > Oscillatoriales > Oscillatoriaceae > Phormidium > Phormidium sp. FACHB-592. The sequence goes on along the minus strand of NZ_JACJOZ010000044.1, from coordinate 25,171 downwards.
CACTGGACGAACAAGACTTGCGAACTGTGGTGCAGCAGGCGCTACAGGATAGCGATCGCGGCTATGGCAAGCTCGACGTGCAGTTAGAGGACGCGGCGATCAAGCATCTGGTGAATGTCGCCAATGGCGATGCCCGCGCGCTGCTGAATGCGTTGGAACTGGCAGTTGAAACCACACCACCGGATGCCGCAGGCAGCATCCACGTCACCCTAGCGGTTGCGGAAGAATCAATTCAGCGCCGTGCTGTGCTGTATGACAAAGAAGGCGATGCTCACTTTGATACCATTAGTGCGTTCATTAAAAGCGTACGTGGGTCAGACCCCGATGCAGCGCTTTACTGGTTGGCACGGATGGTCTATGCCGGGGAAGATCCGCGCTTCATTTTTCGTCGCTTGCTGATTTTGGCAGGTGAAGATGTGGGTATGGCAGACCCTAACGCGATCGCGATTGTCCATGCCTGTGCCGAGACCTTCGATCGCATTGGTTTACCCGAAGGTCGCTATCCACTGGCTCATGCCACGCTCTATTTAGCAACGGCTCCCAAATCTAACAGCGTGATGGGTTTTTTCGATGCGCTTTCAGCCGTCGAGCAAGAGCGGGAAGGCGATATTCCTAATCCGCTTAAAGATGCCAATCGAGACAAAAAAGGCTTTGGGCATGGCGCAGGCTATCTTTATCCTCATGCCTACCGTGACCATTGGGTGGCGCAGCAGTATTTGCCCAGCAGTCTGCAAGGTCAGGTTTTTTACCAACCGTCCGATCGCGGCTTTGAGTCGGCAATTCAGACGCAAGTGGCGCGACGACGTGAAGCACAACTGGCAGCGTTACTTGAAGGGACGAGTGTGGCGCTGCCCGAAGTGCTAACCTTTGGACCTGTGGATTCGGCTCAGGAGCGTTGGCTCCAGCGCACACTAGGACAGGCAGGCGATCGCTTAGGAGAGGTGCGCGATCGCCTCTTTGCCCTCGCCGCCCCTCAACGTCATCATGTTGTGCTGGATCTCAATGCTGGCAGCGGTTTGCTAACTTGGGAAGCTATACGCCAGACTCCTGAAGGCAGCGTCATTGCCTGCGTTCGTACTACGACCGATGCCGATGCGATGACCCAGCAAGCTGCCGTTTTACCAGAACTCACCCGCCCGATCGTGCTGCAAACGTCCCTTGCTGAATTGCCAACAGTTCTAAAGGCACAGGTAAGCGACGTGCGGTTTGACCACATTATGGGTCGAAATGCACTCATGCGAGAAGTGGACAAAGCAGGCATTGTGCGATCGCTTGCCAACTGGTTGCAACCCAACGGCACAGTCACTTTGGCAGAATCGATTCCCCATCAGGCACAGCGGCTTTACCAACTGCTTGATCCTGGTTGGCTGAGTGACAAGCTCTATCAGAAGCTGGTGAAAGCAGAAGAGGCGATCTACACTCAGCCTGACGATTCAATGGTGAACTGGGATGCGCCAGATCTACAAGCAATGTTTGAGACAGCTGGCTTCACGGTTGTGCTTCAGGTCGAACCGTTGTCTACAGAAATGCTCATCACAGCAGCACTGGTCGATCGCTGGTTCGCAGCCAACAGCATTCAACCCTCCTACGCTACTCACCTCTCGCACCACTTATCTCAAGCAGAACTTACGAAAGTGCGATCAGCGTTCACGCGCCTGGTGAATCAAACTGTGAAGTGGCGCAGCACGATCGCGTTTGTCCAGGCTCATTGCTAGCGTCACATCAGGCTAAGGAGGGTATGCAAAGACCGTATTACCGTTTATTCATGTCTATCGTTTGCATCAGTAAGCCGTCTGAACTCAGCAAGGTTGCGGTTTTCCCTATCAACTACTAATTATTCCTGCACAGCACTTAACTTCATATCACTTTTGCTGTCCGCACTCTTCCCAGGAGTCAGCCCACACCGTCCTTCCATTTGAGAGCTACATAAAAATTGTTTCAGGTGCAGTAAGTGTTCGTTATCGGGCAGCTGATCGAGCTTTTCGAGCGCCTCATCCAGGGATAAGTCCGAGCGATAGAGCAAACGAAAGGCAGTTCTTAAGGTCTGAATCACTTGTCCTTCCTGTTCTGCTACCAACCCGGCACGTTTAAGACCGACTCGATTCAGCGATCGCACTCGTGCAGGCTGACCTTCTACCAGCATATAGGGCGGTATGTCGCAGGTAATTTGATGCATGAATGCGACCATCACTAAGCGACCAATGCGAACAAACGGATAAACTTCACCGATGCCGCTGATAAATGCTCGCGATTCAACGTGAACGTGTTCGCCCAGAATGACTGCATTAGCAATCACAACATTGTTCTCAATGACACATCCTTGAGCAATATGGATATACGCCATCAATAGATTGCGATCGCCAATCACCGTTACTTCATCTGCTCGATTTGATCGGCTGATCGTCACATATTCTCGAATTTGGTTGTCATCCCCAATTTTGACTAAACTGTTTGCGCTAGTCGTAATGGGGTCTTGTGGTTCAACACCGATCGCCGCACCCGGAAAAATGTGGTTACGTGCGCCAATTTCAGTCCAACCGTCTAGCACAACATTGGGACCAATGACGGTTTCAGGACCCACTTTCACTTTCGCCCCAATCACAGCATGGGCTCCGACTTGCACAGTTGGATGCAATTCGGCATCAGGATGGATGGTCGCCGTTGGATGCAGCAAGGTAATCAAGAAAGCGCTCCTAATAAAAAGTCAGAGAGAAATGGTTGATTTCTATGGGGCAATCGACTGAGATTTTAGCTAAACGTTCATCCGCTTCATCAATCTTTATTAATCTTTAGACTTACGTTCTTTAGACTTTAGGTGGAGAGGTTTAGTTTAAAGTGCCTTAAAACAGTTCGCAGTGCGTCAACCATCTATGTCTTAGCAATTCACTTAACGAGAAGCTAATAGTTGGGATTATGCCCTGCTGTTGCTCATAAACAACTAGACGCTCTTGCAATAATCTTCGATCTATATAAAAAGATTCTCATCTTTAAGACCAGTAGGTAATAGCATCTCAGAGTATAAACTACCATGAAAAGATATGCTTGATGGGCGATTGGATCGCTGAACGATCGTCTCACAAGCCGGTTGACAGGGTGCAACTCAAAAAAATTTTAGCAAGGCATTGGGATTCAGGATTTAGGATTCAGAAAGACTTTGACAATTTACAGACCTATTACCTCTCAACTAATCAAAGGTACCAAAGCTGTATATAAGCAAGCGTGCTCCGGTTGAACAGATTAGCAAACCGGCTCATATGATGATTGCGTTTACTAGAGGACGATCGCTTGCAGGAGCGCTGTTCATAGGGTAGGAACCACGTCTTTACAGAAAGTTGTGCTAGGCTTACGAATAAGGATTATTTTCGGCTGTGTGATTCGTCTTAGGAGCGTTTCTCCGGATCTAACTCTCTACACTTTCAGATTCGGGAGAGTCTCCATGTCAATCTATGTTGGCAATCTATCCTATGACGTTACTCAGGATGATCTTAGCCAAGCCTTTGCCGAGTATGGCGAGGTGAAGCGCGTACAGTTGCCGACAGACCGAGAAACAGGTCGTTTGCGAGGCTTTGCTTTTGTCGAAATGAGTACAGAAGTAGAAGAAACCGCCGCGATCGAAGCATTAGATGGTGCTGAATGGATGGGTCGTGCCCTGAAGGTTAATAAAGCGCGACCGCGTGAAGAGAGAGGATCGTCCGGCGGCAACTGGTCAAACAACAATCGCTCTTCTCGCTCCTATTAGGCTTAGAGACAGAGGCTTTCACTCTAAAGTCTTGAAGGCAGACAAGGAGTCTGCCTTTTTTGCTGATAGCTTGCTTATGTACAGCAAGCATTCAACAGTATTGAATTAATCTGTGCGGAGGTTGAATGACTCAAATTGTTCCGGGTGAAAGTGAAGGCATTGACTCAGCGCTACGCCGCTTTAAGCGCGCTGTTTCCAAAGCAGGCATTTTTCCAGATATGCGTAAACACCGCCACTTTGAAACACCGATCGAAAAACGTAAGCGCAAAGCACTGGCTAAACACAAGCAAGGCAAGCGGAGATTTAATCAATGACCGCTGAAGCGTCTTCTGTGCCTATCGATCATGTGATTTTAGAAGCGCTGCAACATGGAGACAAAAATCGTGGTCAGCTTTTTGATTTGACTGGTAAAAGCTATTCAGCGCTGGTTCCTGCCTTGCAGCATCTTAAGGACCAGAACCACATTGAAACGTATTTTGTTCCCACGGGGACATATCTGTACTCACCTATCGTCTGCGCTCAAGCGTTGATTAATTTGTATGTCACCTCTTACTCTCAAAAACCCCATGAACACGAAAGAACTCATGAGCCGTTATTCGGCAGGACAAAGAGATTTTAGAAGCCTAAACCTGATGGCAGCTAACCTCAGGAACCTGAATCTAAGTGGTGCAAATTTGAGTGGTGCTAACTTAACCAAAGCGAACTTAACCCGCACAAATTTAAGCCATGCTAATCTCACAGATGCCATTCTTACGGGTGCAAATCTGACGGAAACAAATCTGACTAAAGCAAATTTAACTAATACAGACTTAAGTGATACAAACGTAAGTGAGGCAAATTTAAGCCATGCCTATTTACGTGGCGCAAGGATGGCTGACGGCGTTAGCCCTAGCGCTGTAGCAAATCACCTGAATGACTGAATTTATGCTTCCTACAGTAAATAGCATAATGCGATGCCTTGCTAAATAGACTGTGTTGTACGGTAGCAGCAAACATCAGTCTCTATCAGTAAAGATATAGAAGCGTACGATCAGTCAAGTCGATCGTACGCTTTTACTTTAAACAATGCATTTAGAACAGTTCAAAAGAAATGGCAGAGCTGACGCTTTTGAATTTTCTGGTTCGCTTGACTGAGATTGCTCACGATGTTGGGCGTAAATCGGGCGAGCAATTTTAGAAATACTGCGCTTAAAAAAGAGAACCATCACCTGATGTAGCCACGCTAAGCTGAGTGACAAGAAATCCCAATCCTATTTAGGTTTCTACGGCTTGCGTTGCCAGTCCAGCTAGTGCCCCTGTCGTAGTTTTGCCAATAATGTAGAGATCGAGATTGATTTGGCCCAGACGATAGACTGTTAAAGCATCAAGAGACTGCTTCAAGGTTTCGACAAGTGCTTGGTAGCGTTTGACGACTGCTGTGGCTTCAGCGTCATGCCAATCTTGTGCCTGGGTAGCGATCGCAAAAAAGTCATCCACTGCTTCGGTTTCAACAAGCGTATCTGGGGGGTGATTAGTCAATTGCAGCAAGTGTTCCGGCGTGAGGATGGGTAACTCGTCCTGCCAATAGACCACAGTGAAGGGGTAATCTGACTCGCTCATCCACTGCAAACCTGCGATCGCTTCTTCCAAAGTGTTGATCAGTTCTGCATCGTTCATCCCTTTTTCCTCTTTCAATGCTCTTCTACCAAGCTCCGCGCACTTTCCATCCACCTCTGACCGATTGTGCTTTAGAGAAACGAGGGCGATCGTCGCTAGTGAAACGCCATGCGTTAAAACATCCACTCCAAGCCGATGCCCACGCGGCTATCGCTGCGAAACCGAGAATTTTGCTTCTGTAGATCGGTGGATAGACGCAGGTTATGTGTAAGGGCATAGCCGAAGGAAAGGGTCGTTAACCCAACTTCAGCTTCACTGCCAGGGGCAACCCAACTCTGTGTAAGGGCAAGATCAGCGGCACCCGTCCGTGATGGCACTAGTAGCAAGCGCAGACCCACGTGAACGCCATCAGTCGTGTAACGAGTGGTTGCCAAATGGCGATAGCCAATCACCGGAGCCACATTAATGATGCTACCTAAAGGACGAACGTAGTAACGCAAATCGGCTCCCCATGCTTCGCGGGTGCCATTAAATGCAGTCTGATAATCAGCACTGAGCGTCAAACCCGATCGCCCGACAAAGACATCCTCAATGCCAAGATGAACGCCTCCTGCCTGCCGAGTCGATGGAAACTGGGAATAGCCCAAACGCAAGCGCGTCCTAAAGCTAGGATCACGCCTGATGTCGGTCAGAACGTTGGGCACTTGCTTCAGCCAGCGTTGCAAAACGGGACTGCTTTCGGTTAGTGCTGGGTCAAGGTCAATCGGAATGGTAGCGGCAGGGTTTGGGGTCTGAGGGTTAGGGGTTGGGGCCGGTTGGGGCAGTGGGGTAGACTGTGATGTCGTAAGGTCAGAATGCTGTGGTCCTTCGACAGGTTGGGCAGTCGAAGGTTGAGTATTTAGCCTTGTAGTTGTTGAGTCTGTCTCTTGGTTCGCCATCGGTGATGCGACTAAACGGGTTGGCTGAGGCTCTTTACCAACTTCTGTGACCGCTGCTTCCTTCGATCGCTCTTTTGTTTCTACAGGTTCGAGCATCAACGGTGCAGCTTCAGGGTACTGACACCAGGCGGGAGCAGCGAAAAAAGCAAGACTCACTGCTAGTGAAAGTGTTTGAAGGTAGCAATGTGAGGTTAGTGAGTGCGATCGCAACAGGTTATCTCGGTTCATGAACACGTTGATACTGGCATACTTCAAAGCATTTCCACAAAAAAACGGCTTTGCACCTGTAAGTTGCAGGTTAGCAAAGCCGCTAAAACCAAGGACGAAAAAGCAATCTAACGAGCAGTTCCTTGTAGGGGGGCAGCGTCGATCGGCTTCATCAAATAAAGCCGGATGAGGTGCCACGCATTAGACGCATAGTAAGGTAGCTTTTGGAAGAACTGCACAAACTTTGGTGTATCAGCGCTGACGATCGCCGTTAGCTTGGCATTGTTCTGCACACACTGATCAAGACGTTGGTAGAACTCAGGATTTTCTACATCCAGAACAACCGGAAAGACCTTCGCGGTGCTTTCGTTGGTTTTATTAATTACGTGAATGTCATATTCGCGTGCATCCAAACCAAGCGCTTTGTAAAAGCCCGATCGCTGAATGTCGTTCAGGTACATCGTGGCAAAGACGGACAACAGAAAGAAGCGGCACCATAGCCTTGCCTTCCAGTCATTCAAGATCTGGGGCTGCGATCGCATCATCGCATCAAAGAAATCACCGTGCCGATTTTCATCCTGGCACCAGTTTTCAAAGAAGCGGAAGATCGGATAAATTCGGTCTTCTGGATGTGCTTCGAGGTGACGATAAATCGTAATGTAGCGCCAGTAGCCAATCTTTTCAGACAGATAGGTGGCGTAAAAGATAAACTTTGGCTGAAAGAAGGTATAGCTGCGGCTCTTAGTCAAAAAGCCTAAATCAAGCTGGAGGTTAAAATCTGACATTGCCTTATTGAGGAAGCCTGCATGCCGTGCTTCATCACGCGACATCAACGCAAAGCATTCTGCCAGCACCGGGTTCTTGCCTTTCAGCTTGCGCGCCAGTTCTTTGTAAAGCAAAAAGCCAGAAAACTCAGCCGTGCAAGAGCGTTCTAAGAACTCAACAAACAGTTGGCGCGTTTCCCCATCAATATGCTCCCAAGACTGGTCGAACTCAGTCGTACGGACAAAATGATGCCGATTGTAATCGACGCGAAACTCTTCCAGAATCGCCAGCAGTTCATCTTCATTGGGCGAAATATCCATCGCCGCCACTGCATCAAAATCGGTTGTATAAAACCGGGGCGTTAGAATCGTTTCCTTCGCAGGAACTTTTACTCCGGGGCGTATTTCTTCAAAGCCAGGCTTTTTAAGGGAATCTACCATGAGTCGTTTCGTTCTTTTTTCAGATTCTACATCGCAGGGATGGTGTGCTGAACCGCCGCAGTGCCTCACTCTTAAGACGAAAGCCAGTAACTGGTGCAACCGAGCTAAGAAGGAATTTGCTGAAGCCCAGCAGCGTACGAAACCACTACGATGATTACGTGGTCTAGTCTATCAAGGTAAACGGTGACAAAACGCGGCGATCGCGTTAAGACTTGCAACACACCATCAACTTTTGTAACTACTGAGTCATATCACGCCGCTTACTGTGCCTGCTTCAGAGCAAAGTCTTTATGATCTAGAAGTGGGAATTTCCAAGCCTTGTAAACGTGAAGCACTGTGAGAACTGAAGCACTGTGAAAACGAACGCATCCCAAATAGGCATGAACAAAGCTGGCACGGCTTACATCCTTTGGCTCGGCTGCTTGCTTCAACTGCATGGTCTGCACCGCCTTTACAATGGCAAGATTTTGACCGGACTGTTGTGGATGTTCAGTTTTGGTCTCTTTGGCTTTGGGCAAGTCATTGATCTTCTGCTCATTCCCAATATGGTTGATGAACACAATACCAAACTCAGAGCGCGCCAGGGTTGGCTGCCCGACGGCTCTTTACCAACCCAACCTGTGATTCAGCGGGTTGTTACGGTTGATGCAAAGCCGGTGCCACCTCAGCCCATGCCAAATTCCTTGGTCGTTAAACTGCTAAAAGCGGCAGAAGCGAGAGGTGGTAATCTCTCTGTGACTCAAGGCGTGATGGAAACAGGGGCTAGCTTTGCTGAGGTTGAAGCCACCTTGCTACAAATGGTGAGAACGGGCTACGTTGAAATCACTAATGATCCCAAAACTGGGGTTGTCACTTATGAATTCAAAGAGCTTTAAGAAAGACTTCTAAATGTGAGACTACAGAAGTCCAGCTCTATGTAGCCGTTCGTTTAGAACCTTTAATTTCTCACCAGCCATTTTTGAGCATTTAGCCGTTGCAGCGTCCAGAAAACCAGCAAGCCTAGATCAACCTTGCGCTCATCAATCCGAAAAGATTCCAGGGTGCTGGCTTTGCCACCGCTTTCTGCACAGGAAAAGCCCTTTTGTCCGTTAATCTTTTCGTCAAAGAAGTAAATGTTGAACTCTCGGGTTTGTCGATCGCCGTTGTGCCATTGACCAATGACCTGCCAGCATTCTGGTGCCTGGGCAAAGCCGATAACGTTGATTTTGCGCTTTTCAAACGTGAGATCCACATTGGGAATCTCTTGTTTTGCCAAGCCTGCTTTTAGGGCGGGCAAATAATCTTGCTGAACAAAGTCAGCAAAAGGCTTATCTTCTAACGCAGGCGGCTTTTCTTTCTTTGCCTTTGCAGCAGGTTTAGCACCCTCTTCTCCTTCAGCCTCTGCTTTGGGGGGGCGTTTAGCAGCTGGTTTCTTGGTGGCTGTGTCTGCCTCAGGGGTATCAGAAATAGCATCTGGTTTAGCGGCTTCTGGTTCCGGGGCATTTGCCGTTGGCATATCGGTTGTTTTAGCTTCAGCATTAGTCAGAGCTTGACCTTCGCTTTGGTTCGGCTCGGTTTGTTTTGGAGTTTCTTCTGCCATGCTTCAGGTCAATCCTTATTTCAAAGTTGCAGCGATCGCCGCGCGGTGTGAGGACAGTAGCTTAGAAATCTGGAGGTGTCGTAACAGAGAATATGGATTCTTTTCTGTAAGCTCCTTAAGGAAGGGGCAACGCACTGTCGGCGTTTGATCACTTCCTGCGTTTTATCTTAGTGGAATGCAGAGTTAGGGGCTAGAGGAAATGTAAACCGTTAGCATAGAGTTTGTGGACAGTAAGCTGTGATCGATTTACCCGTGCCGCCATCACCTTCTCAGGCAGTTAGCCTTCATACGTTAGTGCAAGGACAGGGTTTTCCCATTCTCTGTCTCCATGGTCATCCGGGTTCGGGGCAGAGCCTGTCCGTTTTTACAAAGCAGTTGTCTGCACGGTTTAAGACGCTCGCGCCTGATTTGCGTGGCTATGGCAACAGTCACACTCAGACAGATTTTTTGATGACTGACCATTTGAGCGATTTAGAAGCGTTGCTTGATCGCCATCAAATTGATCGTTGTTTGGTCTTAGGTTGGTCGTTGGGCGGTATTTTAGCGCTTGAGTTGGCGTTGCGATCACCTGAGCGAGTGAGCGGCTTGATCTTAGTTGCAACGGCAGCGCGTCCAAAAGGCAATCATCCAGCAATTACGTGGCAGGATAATGTTTATACAGGTATTGCATCGATCGTGAATTGGTTCCATCCTGGCTGGCAGTGGAATATTGACACCTTTGGACGGCGATCGCTGTATCGCTATTTGATTCAGCAACACACGCCTGCTGCCTATCACTATCTCGCTAAGGATGCTCTGCCTGCCTATCTGCAAACCTCCAATCGGGCAACGCAAGCGCTTTTTACGGCTCTCCAGCGGGGTTACAATCGCCTTGCTGATCTGTCTGCCATTCAGTGTCCTTGCCTGGTGCTTGCAGGTGCTGAAGACCGTCACATCACTGCTGCTTCCAGCCTGGAAACTGCCCAAGCCCTGCCTGATGCCGAGTACCATTGTTACCCTAACGCCGCGCACTTGTTCCCGTGGGAAATCCCTGACCTTGTGCAGGCAGACATTGATCGTTGGTTAGCGCAATACCCAACCGCGGTTACGCCTCGCGCAGGGTATGACGCTGCCTCTACCGCTTAACTAAGCTGTAAGGTGTTGTCAATATAAACGAGCGATAAAGTGCTTCCGCACGATCTTGTTAGTTCAGCAAATGTTGTGGTTGTAGCGGTTTTAACTTGTCCTCATCAGACACAATACCTGAGGCATTTGCAAGCGATCGAAACTCTATCTCTTCTCATGGGGTGCTTCATAGCAATGCAAGAACCGTCGATCGCGCCATTACTCAAAGATTTGCAAAGTCCAGACGAATCAATTCGCGATCGCGCTACTCAAGCGCTTTGGCGCATCTGGTTCGAGCAGAAAGGGGTGCTTGGTTTCGAGACAATTCAACGTGCTCAGACCTTACTACAAGAAGGCAATATTGCTGAAGCAGAGGCGACCCTGACCGCACTGGTGGAAGATCAACCTGATTTTGCGGAAGCTTGGAATCGTCGCGCCGTACTCTACTATACTCAGGGTCAATACCAGCAGGCGATCGCAGACTGCGAGACTGTCCTTCGCCTGAACCCGGTTCACTTTGGTGCTCTACATGGTTTGGGGTTATGCCACGCTGTTTTGGGTAACTATCCAGCGGCGATCGAGTCGTTTCGCAAAGCAACAGCCATTCAGCCGTATGCCTTGGCAAATCAGCGATTGCTCCTGGAATGCACTATGCGTCTTGGGTAAGCGTTCAGCACTCCTAGCATAATGCTGTGTTAGAGGCAGTACTTTCTTGCGGTCAAGTGTATTGCTTACCGTTCAGAAGCGTGATGAATAATTGACTTTTAGCGCAGCTTACTTAGCACACTGCTGCCGACAAAATACTTGCCAATACCAGCAAAACGTTTAATGCGAAACGGTTAGCTTTTTATGCTGCCAGATCATCACTCAGGTTAGTCAAGTGATCTCAATCACCCCCGTAGCAGGGTTGGATCACTTGCTTCATCAAGCAAGCATTAGAGAATTTAGACAGAGTTCCTGCCACTCACTATGAAAAGAACAGCCATGATCCGGCACTTGGTCGAAAAAGCACTTTATTTCAAACGGTTGACTCCTGACATTGAAAATGAGATCAACTATGAACTCACTCGTTTAGGTTACATTTCAGATGTTGATTTTGAAGCACTTGAACTGCTGATGTCTGAGATGGATGCTGGACGAATTAAGCTCGTTCCCAGCAATTAAACGATCGTTGTTTTTGGCGGTGTTTTTGGTTGATCGTTTCGATGTCAGTTTTCCTACTGACTGGCACATTTTCTAGTCTGCCTAGCTAATGGCGTTGGTTTTGCCAAAGCCGACTTGAAGTGTGATCGCCCATGTGATGCAGAGTAAAAGGCATCAGGCGGAACATATGCTTACGGGCACCATAATAAACAACTTCATAGTGTCGCTTCAACAGTTGATCAATACGGCTTAAAACTAATGGTACCCTTCACTACAGCTTGAACGATCGTCAGTCCAGAGCTATTTCGATTTACGCTGCTTTAGGTATATTAACGACAAATCTATAGAAAAGCTCTTAAGTTCTGGCTAAAGAACACGCCTTAACCCGATTCCGTATAAGATGCTGACACCTGCTGACGCTAATCGCTTGCTGACAGTATGCTTATGAATCAATCAACTCGAACCCACCGCTTACCTGCTTTTGTCTCTAGCGATCGTGCTGCTTTAGCGCTCAGATTCATCATCAGTTGTTTCGGTATGGCAACCGTCTTTATCAGCCACTCAGCGAGTGCCGAAACGTTGTCTAGAAAATCCGCACTACAGCTTACAAAAACGCCTGTCACAATGCCTGTGGCTACGATCCCAGTTGCCAAGAAGCTTTTGGGGCAATGGTTGACAAAGGAACCACTGGAGGGTGATACAGTGATGTTTGTCTTTGCGCCAGAGGGTAAGCTGTACATTCTTTCGGGCACGTCTGCGTCAGGAAATGCGATCGCCAATCAAGTACAATATCGCCTCGACGACAAACCTCAACCCATGCATCTGGATGTCATTTTGGCAGCAGAGACAACGGTTGAAACCCTGTTTGAGTTTACAGCCGATGGCGATTTGCGTGTACAGATGTTGGACACCCGACCTGGCAAGCTGCGTCCTAAGGAGCTGAACGACAACGCCACGCTTTTTCAGAAAATTTCTGACGATACGACCCCGCCCCCTGGCAGCGAGTTGAAGAAATCTTCAGCAAAATGAAACTGCTACATGAGTTTAGAGCCAGTGACCAATCACGTTACGCCTATACCTAGCCTTGTCGCTCCTGAAGTGGCAAGCAATTCGCTTCAGAATGCCTCACTGTTAAAATTGGGTGTGATGGCATCGGGTAGTGGCAGTAATTTTGAGGCAATCGCCCAAGCGATTGCCGATCAGCAGCTTCACGCGCAGGTAAACGTGCTGCTTTACAACAATCCTGGTGCAAAGGCGGCGGCTAGAGCCGATCGTTGGGGTATTCCTGCTGTGCTGCTCAATCATCGCGAGTTTGAGAGTCGAGAAGCACTGGATGAAGCGATCGTCGAAACGCTTCGACAGCACGATGTGGAATGGGTCATCATGGCAGGCTGGATGCGGATTGTTACGCCTGTTTTGATCAACGCCTTTCCCAGACGCATTTTGAACATTCATCCCAGTCTACTCCCCAGCTTTAAGGGCAACCGCGCTGTGGAGCAAGCGCTGGCAGCAGGGGTAAAAATCACAGGTTGCACGGTGCATCTAGTTGTGCCCGAAGTGGACAGCGGCGACATTATTATGCAGGCAGCGGTGCCTATACTCCCCAATGACACGCTCGAAACGCTGCACGATCGTATTCATACGCAGGAATATTGTATTTTCCCCAAAGCGATCGCCCTAGCAGCCCAGGTTCAACCGCCTTCAAACGCTTAATGTAGCGATCCACCTTAAATGCAGGGCTGACTGCTCATTTCTGGGCTACCTGTCGCCACTCTTCAACCACAAACGGCGGCACAGGTAGTTCGATCGGCTGTCCCTGCACGGGCACTGTCAACCGCAGTGGTGTGGTTGAGTTTAACTCACGCATCACCTCAAGTAGGTCATACTCTGCAACATTTGAGGTGTCCGTAACAGGCGGAGTTTCTGGTGCTAACCAGATGCGCTCTGTTCCAGTGGTAATTTTCAGTGGATGAGGATGCTCTAACGCTGCCCTGCCTGGAAAGCCTACTAGCCGTAGATGCAAACTTTGCGTTAATCCACCTTGCACCCGCTTGTAAAGCACCACCTGCCACGTCTGATTCGTGCGATCGCGCAATGTTTGCAGCGATCGATACATTACACTGTCGTTGCCTTCTGGGTACGTATGCACAGATGCTAAGCCGTCCGATGCTCCAACGACCAGAAAGAGCATGAGAAGCGCGCCAATTAACCAGATCTTTTTCAATGGCGTGTTGTTGCTAAATGAATCGATCGTTTAGCGAATCGTGACTTGCAGCCTGTAACTGGCATTTCCCCGCGTTGAACCTACCACAATTTGGTAGTCTCCTGTTTCCGGTAGGGTGTTAGTCCAGCTAAAGGCTTCTTGCTTCAACGTCCGTTGCTGCCCCGCTTGATCGACTGGGGCGACTACATCAAAAACGGCATTGTCCTCTAGCGACACGATTCTAATGCTCATCTTTTGCCCTTTGCGGGCACTAAGGAGATAGCGATCGCGGGTTCCACTCACAACGCTGTCTTTGATCGTGGCAGAACTTGCACCCGGTGCAAACCGCACTCGTCGGAGGCGCGATTGTTGAGCCACCAGCTTTGGCGCTTCAGACGTGCTCTGTAACGTTACAGAAGCCGTGTGTAAGCTAGCGGCTGTCACAGTCGTCAGCGGAAGAACAGCAGCACTCACGGCAACTAACGGCAGTGCTAACCGGAAAAACCATCGTTGAGAGTGGATTGACATGGGTGGACGGTACTCAAGATAAACGCTATGGAACCATTTCGGGTTGCTTCGGTGGTGCTTCTTCGGGCTGCTTCGGTAGTGCTTCCTCAGCAGGCAAACCCAAGACATCTCGATAGAGCTTGACGTATTCGATCGCGGATTTGTCCCAGCTAAAGTTCGCTGCCATCCCACGCTGTTGCAGCTTGCGCCATGCGTCTTTGAAGCGGAAGCCTTCCCATGCCCGTACCATGCCTGTATAAAGGTCTAGCGGCTCATAGCGATCGAACGCGTAGCCTGTCCCTTTGTCGTTAGCGGGATCATGCGGCTCTACAGTATCGACTAAGCCACCAGTGCGACGGACGATCGGCACACAGCCATACCGCAACGACAACATTTGACTGATGCCGCACGGCTCAAACCGAGATGGCATGAGAAACGCATCACTGCCTGCATAAATGCGTCTTGACAATGCTTCGTTGAACAGCAGGTAAACGGACATTCGCCCTGGATAGCGAGAGGCTAGCTGCCACATTTGGGTCTCGTAGTAGCGATCGCCTGTTCCCAACAGCACAAATTGCGAATCGGTATACGCCATGAAGCGATCCAGTACTTGCAGCACCAGATCTAACCCTTTTTGCTCCACAAGTCGCGTCACCATGCCGATCAGAAAGGCACCCGAATTCACCTCCAGCCCTACTTCCTCTTGCAGTGCGATCTTGTTGGCTTTGCGTTGATCAAGTGTGTCGGCTGTGAAGGTCTGTGTCAGGCTTTTGTCGATCGCCGGATCGTACGCTTCTGTATCAATCCCGTTGACAATGCCAGATAGCTTACCGCTAATAAACGACAGCAGCCCTTCCAGCGATTCGCCGTAGGCAGCAGTCTGAATTTGTGCTGCGTAGGTGGGTGACACCGTATTGACGCGATTCGCAAACTGCACGGCGGCTGCCATTGTGTTGTGCCCCTGCATATACCACGGGCACCAGGTCATCTGCTCCAGCTTCCAGCGCCAGGGCCCCTGATATGCCAGATTGTGAATCGTAAACACGGTCGAAATATCGGGCGACTGATGCATCCAAACAGGAATCATGCCTGTATGCCAATCGTGGCAGTGTATGATTTCAGGCTTCCAATAATTCCAGGCAAACTCAGCCGCTCCGTTGGCAAATAGTGTGAACCGCCACTCTTCCATGTCGCCAGCATAGATGTGTCGTGGCAAGAATGAGGGATGCCCAAACAGGTATAGCGGTACATCTGTCCCTGGCAGCACCGCTTCGTACACATCAAAGCTCTGAAACATTGCGTTTCCTGACCAGACTGGCTCTTTGGGCACCGTCATTTTGTCAGGTAGAAAGCCGTAGTAAGGCAAAAAGATACGGACATCGTGTCCCATCTGACGCAGCACTTTAGGGAGTGCCCCAACTACGTCTCCCATGCCACCGACTTTTGCGATCGGAGCCGCTTCGGCAGCAACAAACAAAATTCGCATAGTAAGCCTCAGTTCCCTTCAATGTCTGCATCAGGTCTTGCTCAAACGCTACCAGCTTTCTGCTCCTAACGGGTAACTTGATTTGATTTGCAACCGTTAATCCTTCGTTAGCTTCTGACTTTAGACTCCATGCTGTCGCCTGACGGCTTCACAGAGTTTAAGAACTTATTAAAAGATCGGAGTAATGCAAATTCTCTAGGTAGCTTGATAGTCAAGATACCTCCTAACTGCGTCTCTAGCCCTATTTGGTTTGCCAGCTTTGGTGAATCAGTGGGGCTTTTATTTCGCTGATTCCTTCAGCGCGAGCGCGTGATCTCGATCGTGATTGCGCCACCAAAATCTGGAATCGGCGCGGCAGGTTTATGCAAACGCACCCGCACTTGCTGGATGAGGGCAGCCTGACTGGACGTTGCTGGATGCAGAATGGCATCGGCGATCGCAGTTGCTAACCGCTCTAACAATGCAAATTTTGCCGTTTTCACAAGCGTCTGCACTGTGGCAATGACCGTGCGGTAGTCCAGTGTGTCATCCAGGCGATCGCTCTGCCCAGCCGTCGTCAGATCTAACCACAGCGTCAGCTCCACCTCAAACCACTGTCCCAAAATTTGCTCTTCTGGCAGCGCTCCTGTGTAGCCATAACAGCGAATGCCGCTTAGTTGAATGCTATCCATGCATTTAATATCGTCAAATTTAACTTGTTGCTGGCGGCTTGGAGCTGAACGAACTTCTTCTAGCTATCGTACGCGATCGAGCATTTCATCACTCTGCCTCTACTTCCTTAGGTTTGTCAGCAGCCTGACCTTTCTAAGCTACAGAGCATTTCATCACTCTGCCTCTACTTCCTTAGGTTTGTCAGCAGCCTGACCTTTCTAAGCTACAAGCCCCAAGCTACAAGCCTTTAGTGAAAACCTCTAAGAAAAATCTCCTAAGTAGTTGACAGATCCGTTTTCTTTTGAGATATTAAAGATCGTCTGATTTCGCGGGTGTGGCTCAGTGGTAGAGCGTCACCTTGCCAAGGTGAATGTCGCGCGTTCGAATCGCGTCACCCGCTTAAGTTACGGTTATTAATGGATTCTTGCAGGAGAACCCACTAATAGACTTTGCTATTGCCCTTGACCGCGCTTTTACTCTGTTTCTACCAGAGTTTGAAGCTGATTTTGATGAAACTACTCTACTAACAATTTTTAGCTTAAGTTATGTAGATGAGTTGAAACGTAAGTGATCGTCATACCTGGCAACCTCTTTCCTGGCTTACCAAGCAAGACGTTTATGCGTATCTGAAGGCGGATTCAGATTAGGGGCAAGAATGGTAATATTTGCGTTAAGCAGTTAATGCCGCTCATACCGTTTGGTAATGACAGTAGGAATGAACTGAATCTGGGTGCTTTATCAGCGGGCACAAGTACAGCCTGAAGAGTTCGCACTGTTGTAGCTTGGACACTTACCTAATCTTTGCCAGAAGTTTTTTTGCTGCCTGTGCAACCTCAAAAAGCTCAAAAGATAGATCTAGCTCAAAGCTACCCCTGCCCGTGTCGTCGTCGGGGGCAACTCACTCAGATTGCTTTGACTGAAGCGTTTGGGTGTAACCGCTGCCAGCAAATTTTTGTTGTCGATGAAGGTGGTTATGTCCTAGAAGAGCTTTCCACTAGCTATCGCTACAAGCGCACATGGCGTTGGAACGGACATCAGTGGCAGGGTGCGTCGTCTGGCTTTGGCGACAGCTACTTGTCGATTGCGCTTGGTATTGTGCTAACGATGTTGATCATCGGGTTGCTGCTGGCGCTTGGTTCTCCAGGCAATTCTGGACCAATGTTTTGGGTGATCGTGCTGCTACTGTTGGCGTTGCTCCCCGCACTGATGGTTTTGCTAGCTTATAGACGTTAGCTCAATGACAACTGATTCTTTTAGCCCCTCTCCTGATCCCGTTACTGCTGTCCACCGTGCCCATCGAGCGTCTGTGGATATGGCGACGACAAAAGGGGCAGTGCGAAGCTACGCTGTACAGGCAATGGCTCAGGCGCTGAAGCAGCAGCAGGATGATATTCTCGATGCCAATACGCTAGATCTAGAAGCTAGCCGTGAGATGGCAGTACCGGATTTGATTTTAGAATGGCTTAAACTAACGCCAGAGCGGCTTCAAGCAGCGATACAGATTTTACAGCGCTTAAGTGAGTTACCCGATCCGATTGGTCGTGTGATGAATGCAACCTACCAGGTTGCTCACTGCCAAACTTACTCGCAGTTGATGCCGCTCGGCGTGATTGTGCTGATCTACGAAGCGTTTCCAGAGCTTGCTGCGATCGCCGCCGGACTTTGTGCCAAAACAGGCAATAGTCTGATTCTTAAGGGTGGTAGCGAAGCCAGCAATTCTAATCTGGTGATTGCCCAGGCGCTACATGGTGCGATCGAACGGGCTGGCTTACCAGATGGCTGCTTTCAAGCATTGCCTTCTGACCAGGGCACGTCGGTGCGTGAGCTGATTGCTCAAGACCAATACATCAATTTGGTCATTCCCTATGGGCGACCTAATTTAGTGCAGCAAATTGTACGCCAAGCGGCTGCGCCTGTGCTGAAGTCGGCAATGGGCAATTGCTACCTTTACTGGTCGCCATCTGGGAGCCTGGATGCCGTACGTTGGATGATTCTCGACAGCCATCAAAGCGAGCCAGATCCAGTTAATGCGATCGAAAAAGTCTTGATTCACCGCAATCAAAACCCCTCCTCTCTCATCATGTTATGGAACAGCTTGAGAGAAAAGGGGTTTGAAGTGAGAGGCGATGCTGAGCTAAGCGAGGAGTTTCCTGAACTCCGGTTTAGCGAAGAAACTGAATGGCGACAAGCCTACCTGGCAAAAGTCGTTGCCTTTAAAGTTGTAGACAATATAGAAGCCGCGATCGCCTGGATTAACCTTTACAGCAGCGGTCATGCCGACTGTTTAGTAACGGAGTCTTATCAAGAAAGCCGACAATTTGCGCTGGGTGTGAACAGTGCCTCGACCTACATTAACGCCTCGCCCCGATTCTCTCGCAACCCCAACCGAGGTGACTCGATTTTTCTGGGGATGTCTAACCAGAAAGGTCAGCGACGCGGGTTAATTAGCTTAGAGACATTGACAACCATTAAACATATTGTGCAAGGCACAGGGCAATTCTAAACAGAAAGTACAAAGGCTAAAAGGTTGTTCCCTTTAGCCTCTGCTTTGAGCTTTCCTTACTCTTTCCCTGCCAGTTTTACCTTCGTCGCTAACCCCAAGGTTTGTAGAAGCTGAATTGTCATCCAAGTGATGTCAATTTCCCACCACTGCAAGCCGTGACGGGCAGAGTGTTGAAACGCATGATGATTGTTGTGCCAGCCTTCACCGTAGGTCAGCAAGGCAACCCACCAGCAGTTGGTTGATCGATCGCCCGACTCATAGGTACGGTAACCGAACTGATGTGTGGCGCTGTTAACCAGCCAGGTGCAATGGAAGACCGCAACCAAACGCACAAAAACACCCCAAACCACAAACGGCCAGCCGCCTAGAAAGTAAAGACCCAGACCTAACAGTACCTGCAAGGGAATAAATTGCTTGTTTAAAAATTGGTAAAATGGGTCATCATGCAGGTCTTTGGTAAAGCGATCGACTTGAGAACGGCAAGGAATTTCGCGCAACATCCAGCCCATATGGCTCCACCAAAAACCACGATTAGAGTCATGGGGATCAGCGGTTTGATCAGAATGCAAGTGATGGAGTCGGTGCATTCCTACCCAATCAATTACTCCCCCCTCACAGGCTAACGTGCCGCAGAAGGCAAGAAAATACTCTAGCCATTTGGGTGCTTGAAAGCTGCGGTGAGTGAGCAAGCGATGAAAGCCTAAAGTAATGCCTAATCCGCCCGTTACCCAATGCAAAAATACTGCAACACCAAGCGCCGCCCAGCTAAAGTTTGCTGGTATGAGGGCAAAGAGTGCGCCTCCATGCACGATCACCATGAAGAGAATCACGGGCAAGTCAAAGGTCGATTTTTTAGAAGTTGCAACAGTCATTCATTCATCTCAATGTAGATTATGGTGCCAATCTGTACGGCAATCGGTTTCGCTCATCTTTAGAGGGGTGAACTCAAGCTGAGACTACGTAATTTACGTCGATGCTTCAGAAAACACCTAGCGTATTCTAGAAAATAATGAGACATCTATGAGCAGCTTTCATCTTTCAAGCGAAGGAGACCAAGCACTATCCCTGATTTTTTCTGGAATTGACACGCAGGTCAAGGAAAATTTACGGCGAGTGCTGGCTGCCTTTCGCAATCACCGAGTGGGCACGCATCACTTTAGTAGCGTGTCAGGGTATGGTCATGATGACTTGGGACGACAGGTACTCGATCAGGTGTTTGCCGAAATCGTCGGTGCAGAAGCAGCAGCAGTGCGCGTGCAGTTTGTCTCGGGCACCCATGCGATCGCCTGTGCCTTGTATGGCACCCTTCGTCCTGGTGACGAACTATTAGCTGTTGCAGGTTCCCCTTATGACACGCTGGAAGAAGTGATTGGTGTACGGGGGGAGAATCAAGGTTCCCTTGCAGAGTTTGGCATTCGCTATCGAGAACTGGCGCTAACTGAATTAGGCACAATCGATTGGCATGCATTAGAGTCTGCTATTAAGCCAGAGACACGGATGGTCTTAATCCAACGCTCCTGTGGCTACTCGTGGCGCTCTAGCTTAGCGATCGCTGACATTGAAAAAATTATCCAAATTGTTAAGCGGCAAAACCCTAACACCGTTTGCTTTGTCGATAACTGCTACGGCGAGTTCGTTGCCGATCGAGAGCCAACTGCTGTCGGAGCCGATTTGATGGCAGGCTCGTTGATTAAAAATCCCGGCGGTACGATCGTAACCGCTGGTGGCTATGTGGCAGGACGCGCTGATCTCGTTGAAGCAGCAACCTGTCGTCTGACCGCTCCCGGTATTGGCAGTGCTGGAGGCGCGACCTTCGATCAAAATCGGCTGTTGTTTCAGGGACTATTTCTTGCGCCGCAAATGGTGGGCGAAGCCATGAAAGGCAATCATCTGACTGCTACTGTTTTCAACCGTCTAGGCTATCCAGTTAACCCTCTCCCGCAAGCCCCTCGCCGAGACGTAATCCAGGCAGTCCAGCTTGGGTCGCCAGAAAAACTCATTGCTTTCTGCCGTGCCATTCAGCAACACTCTCCGATCGGCTCTTATCTTGACCCTGTACCTGCTGCAATGCCGGGTTACGAGAGCCAGCTAGTTATGGCAGGGGGCACCTTCATTGACGGCAGCACTTCAGAGTTTTCTGCTGATGGTCCCTTACGAGAGCCGTACACGGTCTTTTGTCAGGGCGGTACTCATTGGACGCATGTTTCAATTGCCCTAGAAGCGGCGATCGAGGCGATCGGACACGCTTAAATGAGTTGTCAGTAGCTGGATTAATACCAGTACATTTAACTTGTAACTTGAAGTTGATGCTAGATGAGCTGTCTATAAGGGCTTTCAAGTAAGTGGATAGAATTAAACTGAGCACGCTGAACGCTGAAAGCTAACCGCTTATACTAATGGCTACAGATTTCCCGACAACAGCTTTTAGAGATTATTCGTTTGATGAGGGTTTCTACTTAGATCGATTCTGGCTAGTATTGCAATCATCGTTTTCATTAACTATAACTAGATAGGCTTATTGCAGGATAAAGAATGAGCGAAAACAGATTTTTTGGCTTCTAAGCTAAATGAATTGACCAACTAAAAGGCTGTATTGAAGAGATGGATAGCATCACAATAACTCCACTTCTCCTGGAAAAGCGAAGTGCCACCAGCATAGTTTTTCTTGAAAGAGTCAAAAAAACTGTAAATTGCTTTTGAGAACCTTCATCCACTCGTTGATTCCGATTGAATCTTTGTCTGAGAATTAGTGATGAACGAACAAAATTAGGGACATCCAGCGAACGCAAGAATGGGTGATGCAGCGGTCAATTTATCCAGGATTTGGGTGCTATAGCGTCCAAAATTAAGTTAGAATCACAGACTAATTCGTACTGGTAGCACACGCTAACTGTTGCTAAAGCTGAAACATAGCCACCAGCTTAAGCCATAAGCAATTTCGTCCTAAGTTCCCCTAACTACAGCACTCATTCGTTAGTCACTGCCATGTTAGCAACTCCTCGTTCGGCTCACGCTCTTGCTCCGGGTCTGCTGCAAAGGGTGCATCATATTGCCTTTAACGTGAGCGAGATGCAGGCATCTCGCCACTTTTATGGCGCGTTTTTGGGGCTGCATGAGTTGACAGGTGACGAAGTACCCAGCACGCTTAAAGCGTTAGTAGCTGAAGGTAAGGTTGCTAACTTTGTCACCCCTGATGGGACAGTCATCGATTTGTTTTGGGAACCAGCTTTAGCACCGCCGAGCGCAGACCCGCAGCAACAGTTTACCCGTGCCAGTCATCTGGCATTTGATGTTGCGCCAGAGGCATTTGACCAGGTAGTGGATACGCTGCAACAGAGCCAGGTGCTCATTGAGCATGGTCCTGTCACACGTCCAACGGGGCGCGGAATCTACTTTTATGATCCAGATGGATTTTTGCTAGAGATTCGCTGCAATCCCTAGCACTTATGCCTAGAGGCGCGGTGCTTCAGTGGAGCCACTTCGTGAACGCACAAATTTATCCAGTCGCTCCATGCCCCGATTAATGGTATCCATATCAGTGGCATAGGAGAGCCGAATACAGTCATCGGCACCAAAGGCAATGCCAGGAATCAAAGCGACCTGCTGTTCTTCCAAGAGCGCGTCGCAAAATTCTAGAGAGGTCATACCAGTCTTTGCAATGCTTGGAAACAGATAAAAGGCACCATCAGGTTTAGCACAGCTTAAGCCCGGAATCGCGTTGATGCGATCGAACATCGCTTGACGGCGTTCAGCGAAGGCAACTCGCATTGTCTCAACACAGGCTTGAGAACTTTCTAAAGCTGCGATTGCCCCCCACTGGGCAAACGTACAAACATTAGACGTACTGTGCCCTTGAATCCGCGTCGCAGCTCGGATAATCTCTACAGGACCCGCTAACCAACCCACACGCCAGCCTGTCATTGAGTAAGCTTTGGCAAAGCCGCTGCTAACCAGAGTCCGCTCATAGATTTCTGGGCTGCAAGTACCGATACTGACGTGCTGGGTACCGTCATAGACAAGTTTTTCGTAAATTTCGTCCGAAACGACAAGGAGATCGTTGCTAACGACGACCTCAGCCAAAGCCGCCAACTCTGCTGACGTATAAACCATCCCGGTTGGGTTAGAAGGCGAATTAATGATAAAAAGCTTTGTCTTGGGTGTGATCGCCTGCTGAAGCTGGGCTGGCGTAATCTTAAACTGGCTTTTCTCGTCGGTCGGCACAATGACAGGAGTGCCGCCAGCCAGTTTTACCATTTCGGGATAGCTCACCCAATAGGGTGCTGGAATAATCACCTCGTCGCCAGCATCAATAATGGCTAGCATCAGATTAAACAGAGAATGCTTGCCGCCATTCGTGACAATCACATTCTCAGCACCGTAGCAAAGCCCGTTATCATTCTGTAGCTTCTGAGCGATCGCTTCTCTTAGTTTTGGTTCACCTGCCGCTGCGCCATAACGAGTTTTACCAGCATCAAGCGCTTGCTTTGCTGCTTCTACAATGTGGGCGGGTGTGGCAAAGTCGGGTTCTCCAGCACTGAAACTACAAATATCAACCCCATCTGCCTTCAGTGCCTTCGCTTTAGCATCGATCGCCAGAGTTAATGAAGGAGTAACCTGCTCAACTCGCTTTGCCAGTTTCATGCTACTTTCAGAGCCTTTGTTGCCGTATGTTTCTACTGTAATTACGTTCAGAATACCCTAGTTGCTAAAGACCGCGCATGGTTTTTAGCTGTTTGTCAGTCAACCGCCATCAAACTAAAAGGCTCCTGCGGTGAAGCAGAAGCCTTATTAGTGACCGATTTATGCGACCGAAGCTTGAGCTTGAGTACTAATCAAGGTCAGGCATTGCCAATACGGGTTCAGACTCGCGATCGATCCCCTTCTCAAAGCCAGCCACTGCTGCACGAGCGCGACCTGCATGCCAGAGATGACCCACCAGGAAGAAGAAGCCCATGACGAAGTGGAAACAAGCCAACCACGAGCGAGGAGAAACATAGTTAAACGAGTTAATCTCCGTCGCTACACCACCCACTGAGTTCAATGAACCAAGGGGTGCGTGAGTCATGTACTCAGCCGCCCGACGTGCTTGCCAGGGCTGAATGTCGTACTTAATCTTGTTCAAATCAAGCCCGTTAGGACCACGCAGAGGCTCCAACCAGGGACCTTGGAAATCCCAGAAGCGCATCGTCTCACCACCGAAAATAATTTCGCCAGTTGGAGAGCGCATCAAGTACTTACCAAGACCCGTAGGACCTTGCGCCGATGCCACATTTGCACCCAGACGTTGGTCACGAATCAAGAACGTAAGCGCCTGAGCCTGCGATGCCTCTGGACCTGTAGGACCATAGAACTCGCTAGGATACGCCGTGTTGTTAAACCACACGAAGCAAGCAGCAATAAAGCCCATGAAAGACAACGCACCAAGGCTGTAGGAGAGGTAAGCTTCACCCGACCAGATCAGCGCACGACGCGCCCAGCCAAAGGGCTTGGTCACAATGTGCCAAATGCCGCCTGAAATCAGGAGAAGACCTAGCCAGATATGACCACCAACAATGTCTTCCAGGTTGTTGACACTCACAATCCAGCCATCGCCACCAAACGGCGACTTCAACAGATAGCCAAAGATGATTGCTGGGTTAAGCGTCGGGTTTGTAACCACGCGCACATCACCACCACCAGGTGCCCAAGTGTCATACAGACCACCGAAGAACATTGCTTTTGCCACCAACAGGAACGCACCAAGTCCAAGGAGGATCAGGTGAATACCGATGATCGTGGTCATTTTGTTCTTATCTTTCCAGTCGTAGCCGAAGAAAGAAGAGTAACCTTCCAGCACTTCAGGACCACGAACCGCGTGATAAATACCACCAAAACCAAGTACAGCAGAAGAGATTAAGTGGAGAACACCAACAACGAAGTAAGGAAAGACATCAATTACTTCGCCACCAGGACCCACACCCCAACCTTGGCTAGCCAGATGAGGCAGCAAGATCAAACCTTGCTCGTACATAGGCTTTTCTGGAATGAAGTGAGCCACTTCAAACAGGGTCATAGCACCTGCCCAGAAAACAATCAAACCTTGGTGAGCAACGTGAGCGCCCAACAGCTTACCGGACAAATTAATCAGGCGAGCATTACCCGACCACCAGGCAAATCCAGAAGATTCCTGGTCGCGGTTGCTGCCACCAACAAAGTTATTAGAGAGCGTTACCACGTGGGAGTACCTCTTCGGGGAAGCTAAAGTTTTCATGAGGCTGGTCTTGAGGTGCCATCCACGCACGGATGCCCTCATTCAGCAGAATGTTCTTGG